>NZ_JBASWB010000013.1:0-10600 GCF_049276255.1 Miniphocaeibacter sp. | reverse complement strand
GGGAAATTTTTCTGATATTGCAACAATTATTTCCAACAATTTTAAATTAAACGACAAGTTTACAAATTATGAAAATATTACTTATAATTATTTATTTTCAAGTTAGTAAAACAAAAAATCAGCTGTTTAGCTGATTTTTTATTTCTCTTTTGCAGATTGTAATTCATACATTTTCTTATAAACACCATTTAAACTAATTAGTTCGTCATGGGAACCTTGCTCTATTATTCTACCTTTATCCAATACGATTATCTTATCTGCATTTTTTATTGTTGAAAGTCTATGGGCAATTAAAAATGTAGTTCTTCCCTTTTTCAATTCCTCTATTCCCTTCTGAATAATAGTTTCTGTTTCACTGTCAATATTTGCAGTTGCTTCATCTAAAACAAGTATTGAAGGATTTTTTGCCAAGGCCCTAGCAAAGGAAATAAGCTGTCTTTCCCCTGCTGAAAAAGCATCCCCATCTTCCTTAACTTCTGTATAAATTCCCTTTGGGTGTCTATCTAATATTATTTTTCCTCCAACTTTCATTAAGGCATTTAAGGCATCTTCTTCTGTAATTCTATCATCATTTAAAGTTATATTACTAAGTATTGTACCGGTAAATAGAAATGGGTCCTGTAATACTATTGCAATATTTCTTCTTAAATCCTCTTGGTTAAGTTGGGAAATATCTACACCATCTACTATAATTTCCCCTTTTTGAACATTGTAGAAATTTAAAAGTAAGTTCATCATAGTACTTTTACCTGAGCCAGTATGTCCAACAAAGGCTACAGTTTCTCCAGGTCTTACTTTAAGACTAATATCTTTTAATACATATTCTTCGTCTTTATAGTAAAAGGAAACATCATTAAATTCTATATTTCCATTAATATTTTCTATTTTTTCTTCCCTTTCAGGAATTGTTTCAATTTGTAATAATTCAAATATATGATCTGCTGCCCCATAAGATGTTTCTAAATTTCCTATTCTTTGTATAGCATTATTTAAATTTGCAAATATTTTTGTAAAATAATCTACAAATAAATATATTATTCCAATATTTACTGCAAATGCTCCCGTTATAGAACCATAACCAAAATAAAATAAAACTCCACCTAAGGTTAAATATTGCAATGTTTGAGTTGCGTTAAATGAATTGTAGGCATAAAGCTTTGTTAAATTTAACATATTTTTATAAATCTTATTATTTACTAGAGTAAATTCATCAAGTATTTTTTCTTCTTGATTAAAGGACTGAATTATTTCCATCCCCTGTATGTTCTCATTTAAATTTGCATTTAAATCGCTTAAAAGCCTTCTACCTTTCTTATTAATAGATGATGCCTTATTAATAAAATCCTTAAATAATAAATATAAAATTGGTAGTATTATTAAGGTTGCTAATGTAAATTTAAAATCAAGGGAAAATAATGCAATGTATAAAACTAAAATGTATATACCACAGGTTATTAAATCACTTAGTACAATTTGAAATAATACTTTCACAGCCTTTGTATCATTTGTAATTCTTGAAACTACCTTTCCGGCAGGTAATTCATCAAAATACGAAATTGGTAATTTTTGCACATGTTTATATACATCTCTTTGCATAAAAAGAGCAATTTTATTTGCGGCCTTCTCTAGAAAATACCTGCTAAAATATTTTGTAATTCCCCCTATTATTAACAATAAAAAATAAAACGCAACAAGAAAAGAAAAAACCCTTAAGGATTTTGCACCTATTCCCTGAGCTATTTCCCTGTTTAATATTCTGGAAATAATAAGTGGACCACCTAAATCTGCTAAAAGAGTAAATAAGGTAAAAAGCATACCTATAGAAAGGTTTTTAATTTGTAAAAAAGTATAATTCGATAATTTACCTATGACAAATTTACGTTTTTCCTTTGATTTTATTTTATTGATTTTTAAATTACTCTCCATTTTCTTCACCTTTTAACTGTTGGTGTATAAACTGTTCCCTATACCAACCATCTTTCATAAATAACTCTTCATGAGTTCCTTCTTCTACTATTTTTCCCTTATCTAAAACGATAATTAAATCTGCATGTTGAACTGCTGAAAGTCTATGGGCAGTTATAATATTTGTTTTGTTCTTCCTATATTCCTTTAGATTTTTCAAAATCTTTTGTTCTGTATTTGCATCAACTGCTGACAAACTGTCATCTAAAATGAGTATTTCCGGTTCTTTAATTAAGGCTCTTGCAATAGATATTCTTTGCTTCTGTCCTCCAGATAAAGAAACTCCCCTTTCTCCCGCCATAGTGTTAAGACCTTCCGGAAGCTGTGCTAAATCCTTTTTAAAATCTGCTAACTCAACAACTTTTTCAACATCTTCATGAGTTTTACAACTGTCGGAAAACTTAATATTGTCCTCTATAGTCTTTGAGAAAACAATATGTCTTTGAGGTACATAACCGATTTTCCCCCTAATACTTTTAGTATTTAAATCTTCTATATAATTTTTTCCAACTTTCAAACTTTTGTTTTCAAGATTGTACATTTTCAAAAGTTGCTTTACTAAAGTCGTTTTTCCTGAGCCGGTTTTTCCAACAACCCCTAAGGTCTGTCCATTTTTTAAAACAAAGTTAATATTATCTAAAACCTTGTATTTTGATGTAGGATAATAAAAATCCAAATTTTTAAATTCTATATTTCCCTTTCCCTCGTATATAAATGCATTTTCATTGTCGACTAAATCCTCTTTATAATTTAAAACCTCGTTAATTCTATCCATAGAAGCACTTGCTTGTTCTGCTATAGTGGCAAAATCACCTAAGGCAAACATTGGCCAGACTAACATATTAATATAAAGAGTAGCTGTTACAAGGTTTCCAATTGTAAGGTCGTTAACACCAATTAAATAAGTTCCATAAAGAATTGTTATTACCATACTAAGTCCCGGAATAACCCTACTAATAAATCCATAAATACTTGAAACTCTTACAAGGTTCATGTTTTTTTCATAATAATCTAAACACTCTTTTTCAAATTCCCTAGTTTGACTTTTCTCTAGAGTGTAGCTTCTTACAACTCTAACACCGGAAATATTTTCAAGAACTATATCATTTAATTTGTCAAAGCTTCTTTGTACTTGCTCGAACCTTGCATATAGAATTGTTTCTATTTTCTTAGTTGCATAAAATAACAAAGGCAGTGGTAAAATTGAAACTATTGTTAATTTAAAACTAACTGATACAGCCATTACAATTAAAATTGCCAAAGGATAAAGTGTAGCATCTGAAAATGCCATCATTCCATAACCGGCAAATTCAGAAATCATACTTACATCATTAGTTGCCTTTCCCATTAAAGAGCCAGTAGTATTTTTTTCAAAAAATTTTGGACTCTGTCTTAAATATTTTTTCATAAGTCTAAATCTAGTTACTCTTTCAATTTCGTCAGATGCTTTAAAAATATAATAAGACCAAATATAGTTTGAACCATAATGGACCAAGACTACAATAACTAAAATAGCAATTAAAATATATAATCTTTCCAAAGTTAAAGTTTCATTACTAATATCATCTAAAATAATTCCCAAAAGTCTTGGTGGAATTATAATTAAAATATTTGAAACTATCATAGTAATTAAAACTAAAATATAATATTTTTTATAATATTTTATAAACCAAGATAGTTTATTAAAAATCTTAAACATAAATCACCTCTTAATCATTATTTGCACACAAAAAACACACCCAAATACTTAGGTGTGCTTCTAAAGTAAATGGAGATGGCCTCTCCACTAATATTCAATAAAACTTTAATAATTAAATTTAATGATTTATGAAGAGGTATTTAAATTCATTTGTAAAAAAACTATTATTTCCCATCGTTCTAGTTCTGTTATTATTTGTAATAATCATTTTGCCTAAATTAATCATTTTTTTACCTCTCTTTCTTTAATATTTACTTATCAAATGTATCATAGCAAAAATATATTGTCAAGAAATCTCTAAGTAAAATGCATAAATATGTATTAAATATGAATATTGTTATACTTTAAAGATTATTTTTATATAATTCTATAATATTTACACTATAGAATATATAAAAAGTAAACAAATTTAAAATTCTTTTGTTTACTCCTTATCTTCACTAAATCTTTTCAAATGTTAAAATAGCTGCATATCCAATTCCATATTGAAATGGTTGAAATGGTAACATACTATATCCTTTCCCATCTTAGTATGGTTGAATGGCTAGGAATATTAAACCTATTTAAAGTTTCTGAATAAGTTAAGTTTTCATTTCTCATAGTTCCTATTACTTTAACTTTGAATTCTCCTGTATATTTATTGTTTTTAGACATAGAAAAACACCCCTTATGTTTTTTATTTATGTTATCATAAATGTCTAACATTTGGGGTGCATATCACTTTTCCAAGCTGTTCTTGTAATTTATTTATTCTTTTCATCTAAGGCTTCTTTTAAGGTATGCCAGGCAAGTACTGCACATTTTACCCTTGCAGGCATGGTGGAAATATTTTTAAATACTACTGCTTCTTCTAATTCTTCTTCAAGAAGTTCTTCATCTGTAACTTCTCCTCTTATCATATTTAAAAATAAATCCAATTTTTTATAAGCCTCTTCTACTGTCTTTCCCTTTATATCATCTATCATAATTGAAGTAGATGCTTGGCTTATTGCACAACCTATGCCTGTATAAGCCGCATCTTTTACAATTCCATCTTCTATATTTAATCTTAGGGTAATATCATCACCACAGCTAGGATTATGACCTCTTTCCTCCATAGTGTAGGGATTTAATTCCCTTTTATTCCTAGTATCTTGGTTATGTTCCAGTATTACTTCAGAATATAGTTGATTAAGCTCCATATCCCATAACCTCCCTAACTGTCTTTAATTTTTCTATAAAATATTTTGCTTCGTCAATATCGTTATAAAAATAGGGACTAATTCTATTTGATGCCAGTATTCCCAAATACTTTCCTAAAGGTTGGGCACAGTGGTGACCTGACCTTATGGCTATTCCATAGGTGTCCATTATTGTTGCAACATCGTGGGGATGAACACCCTCTATAGTAAAGGCTATTACTCCATATTTTTCTTTATAATCCTTACTGCCTATTATATTTACTTCTGGAATTTTAATCATTTCCTCTAGTAAATATTTCATTAACTCTCGATTGTTTTCCTCTATAAAGTCATAACCAACTTTATTTAAATATTCTATGGCAGCTCTTAATGAAACAGCTCCTTCTACATTTTGAGTACCTGCCTCAAATTTAAAGGGCAATTCTGCAAATGTTGTAGTTTGTTCTTCAACATACTCAATCATATCACCACCTAGAATAAATGGTTCCATACTTTTTAGAATATCCCTTTTGCCATAAAGAACTCCTATTCCTAAGGAGGACAACATCTTATGGCCTGAAAATGTATAAAAATCACATCCCATTTCTTGAACATCTACTTTTACATGAGGAACTCCTTGGGCTCCATCTACTATTGTTATAGCTCCAACTTCTTTTGCCCTTTTAATCAATTCCTCAACCGGCAATTTCATACCTAGTACATTACTTATATGAGAAAAGGAAACTATTTTTGTATTCTCATCGATTTTTTTATAATCTTCTTCTAATAATTTTCCCGTTTCCTTATTAATATAAATATATTCCAGTTTAGCTCCTGTTTTATCAACTACTCTTTGCCAAGGTACTATATTGGAATGATGTTCAGCTATAGTTAAAACTATTTTATCACCTTTTTTTAATCTAGGCTCTGCAAAAGATCTGGCAATTAAATTTATAGATTCACTACCGTTTTTAGTGTAAATAATATTTTCTACACTTTCCGCATTAATAAATTCCCTTACTACTTCTTTTGATTTTTCATATTCCTCTGTAGCTTTTACAGATAGAGTATGGGCTGACCTATGGGGATTACCATTTGAACTTATGTTATATTCATAAACTGCATCTAGTACTGTCTTAGGTTTTTGAGAAGTTGCTGCATTATCAAAATAAATTAATTTCCTCCCATTAAATTCTTTATTTAATATAGGAAAATCCCTCTTGTATTTATTCATAACTCCTCCTAGACTTTTTCCAGTTTTTTATCTAAAGTATTAATAACAAAATCCCTTAGTTCCGTATTTTTAATTTCATCTATTAATGGTCTAAAAGAACCTTCTACTATCATTTTTTTAGCCTCTTTTTCAGAAAAGCCCCTACTCATTATATAGAAAAGAACATTCTCATCAACTTGTCCTGCACTTGCTGCATGGTTACCCATTACATCATCTTCTCCTGCAAGAAGAATGGGAATAGCAAAGGACTTAACCTTATCATTTAAAAGAATTACATTTTCCTCTTCATCGCCTGTTGATTGGGAACTTCCTTTTATAAAATCCAAAGTGCCTCTAAAATATTTTTTAGCCTGGTCTTTTAATGCACCTTTTACTATAAAATCACCATTGGAATTTTTACCATAAAATCTAATATTATTATAAATATCAGTTAGTGACTTTCCTTCTCCAATATAAATTGTTTTTAAATCCGCCTTACTATTATCTCCAACTAAATCTGTAACAAAATGATAGAGACTTTCTTTCCCACCAAGATTTATTGTTAAATACTTTACTTGACCATTTTCTTCAACTTGACTATATCTATGTTCAATATGTCTAATTTCACCTTGTCTTTGTACTTTCACAATAGTAATTTTAGAATTTTTGTCTGCTTTAATTCTTGTTAAAACATTGGTATAGGCGTTTTTATAATCTCCACTATAATCCATTATTATTTGAATATTGGAATTCTCTTTTCCATAAATGGAAATATCTCCTATTAGAATTGGATTATCTTCGTTAGTATTTAAATCTAAATATATATCTAAGTTTTCACCACTTTTAGCAAAAATATATTTCTTGTAGTTAGTATTTTCTAAAACCTCTTCTAAGGACTCTTTACTAGCTCCTACAAAATCGTCTTTTATCTTAATTTCTTCTGCCATTGGAAAATCAGAAACCTTATCTTTTCCAACTTTTATAGTGCTATAATTATATTCTATTTTATTTATATTTAAATCATCTAGTAAAATATGATTAGCTTTTGTCCATCTAAAGGTAGTTACCGGAAGCTCATTATATATTGTCATATTATCCTCCTAACCTATTGTTCCTTTTAACTCAAGATTTATTAAGTTATTCATTTCAACAGAGTATTCTAAAGGTAGTTCTTTAGAAACAGGCTCGGCAAATCCCCTAACTACCATAGATTTTGCCTCATCTTCACTAATCCCTCTACTCATTAGGTAAAAAATTGTTTCATCGGAAATTCTACCTATTGTAGCCTCATGACCAATATCCACATCATCATTTTCTATAATAATAACCGGTATAGTATCTGAACGTGAGTCATTATCTAACATTAGTGATTCACAATTAGTAGTTGCCTTTGCCCCTCTTGCCTCCGGTGTAATTTTTAATAAACCCCTATAGGTTGCAATACCACCTGATTTTGAAATGGATTTAGAATTAACATTAGAACTTGTATTTGGAGCAGCCATTACAACTTTAGTTCCTGTATCTAAGTTTTGCCCTTCTCCTGCAAAAGTAATACCAGTAAATTCAGATTTTGATCCTTCACCCCTTAAAATACTCATTGGATACAAGTAGGAAACCTTAGATCCAAAAGAACCGCTTACCCACTCAATTGTTCCATTTTTATCTACTAAAGCCCTTTTAGTATTTAAATTAAACATATTTTTTGACCAATTTTCTATAGTAGAATATCTTAAGTAGGCATCTTCTTTTACATGAAGCTCTACACAGCCTGCATGTAAATTATTTACATTGTATTTCGGTGCAGAACAACCTTCAATAAAATGAACAGACGCTCCCTTTTCTACTATAATTAAGGTATGTTCAAATTGTCCTGTACCTGGTGCATTTTGTCTGAAATAGGATTGAATTGGAATATCTACATGAACTCCTTCCGGAACATATACAAAAGAACCTCCTGACCAAACAGCGCCATGTAAAGCTGCAAATTTATGGTCTGTTGGTGGAACAAGTTTCATAAAATATTCCCTAATAATATCTTCATGTTCTCTTACAGCTGTTTCAAAATCCGTATAAATAACACCTTGTTTTATTAAATTTTCCTGAATACTATGGTATACTACCTCGGAATCATATTGTGCTCCAACTCCTGCTAAAGATTTTTGGTCTGCTTCTACAATTCCCAAACTATCGAAGGTATTTTTTATATCCTCCGGTACATCATCCCAAGAATAATTTAAACCTGATTTAGGTTTAACATAGGTTACAATATTGTCCATGTCCAGCTCTGAAATGTCGGCACCCCATGTTGGAATATCCAACCTATTATAAATTTCTAAAGATTTTAAACGAAAATCAAGCATCCATTTAGGCTCATTTTTTTGAGCTGAAATTTCCCTAATAATTTCCGGAGTTAAACCAGCGTCAGTTTTATAATCATAGGTAAATTCATTTTTAATATCATAAATTTCCCTGTCTATATTTTCAACTTGAGTTTTTTCAATTTGTGCCATTATTCCACTTCCTTTTTATAAGCATCGAATCCGTTTTTTTCAATATCCAAGGCTAAAGACATATCCCCTGACTTTACAATTTCTCCATCAACAAATACATGAACATAATCCGGATTAATTTTCTCAAGTAGTTTTATTTGGTGGGTAATAATTACAATGGCGTTTTCTTCACTGTGAAAATCATTTATACCTTGAGAAACAATTCTTATAGCATCAACATCAAGTCCCGAATCCGTCTCATCTAAAAATGCTAAAGTAGGATTTAAAATAGACATTTGTAAAATTTCATTTTTCTTTCTTTCACCACCACTAAATCCAACATTTAAATATCTACTAGCATAATCAGGGTTCATTTCAAGTTTTTCCATACTGGATTTTAGCTCCCTTTTAAAGGGCATAACCCTTTGAGTTTCACCTGTTACTGCAGTTTTTGCAGTTTTTAGGAAGTTCTCTACAGTTATACCCGGAACTTCAATAGGTGCTTGAAAGGACATAAATATTCCTTCCCTTGCTCTTTCATCTACTGCTAAATCATTTATTAATTTATCTTTAAAATAAATTTCCCCTTCAGAAATATCATATATAGGGTTACCCATAATTGCATTGGCAAAAGTAGTTTTACCGGCTCCATTTGGTCCCATAAAAACATGTATTTCTCCGTAGTTAATCTTTAAATCTATACCTTTTAAAATTACTTTATCCTCAACTTGAACTTTCAAGTTTTTTACATTTAATATTTCTTTCACTTTTTCCTCCTGTTTTATATCCTACATAAATAGTACGTTATGTTTGTGAAAATAATTCCGAGTCTTTTAGTAGGTTATTGAAATAAAAAAATAAAGTTCTATAAAATACCCGGTAATTAATTATATAACATTTTTTTTAATTGTTAAATAGCTAAACAAAAAACTAAGTCCAATAATAAACTTAGTTTTATAAATTATTACTTTTTATTTTTTATAGGGTTTACCACTTTTTCTTTAATACCTGCAATGGTTTCTTTAAATTCTTCCCTATACTCTTTTTGGTATTCTTCCATACCCCTATTAAATTCCTTGCTCTTTTTAGGTAATTCTTCCTTAACAAGCTTATCAAATTCTCTTTCTCTTTTACTAAATCTTAAAAGTATGTGGGAAATTAAAGTCAAGGAAACTATCAATTTTGAAAAAGTAAGTATATTTAAGTTTTCTAATTGTCTTAAAACCTCTCCCAGAGAATTGTCAAAAGTTTCTATAATTAGGGAAGCAACTAAAATTAAATACGATAAAATAAAAATCAATAATAATGACCAAATATGCTCCTATCCAAAGCATCAAACTTACTTTTTACCCCTCTAAAATGATAAATAGGTCTACTTAATAAAAAATATAGGATAATTGTACTTACTACTCCAAACCAATCATTTTTAAAAGCTGTTAAAGTGAAATCCCATAAATTCGTAAAACCGTTAATAATAAATTCCATAATATCATCCTAGTTATCAAAAATATATTTATAAAGTTTAAAAAATATAAGCTTACAAATATTTGCCTCAATAAAATTAAAAATGCCATTCACATAATCACTTCCTATTTTCTTTTCTTTAATAATATCAATTACTAGAAAAGTTTCTTGTTTTCTTCTTAAACTGACTATATTCTTTCTTAAATGAAAATATTTATTTGTAAAATAAAAAATTGCCTAGTATCTAACTAAGCAATTTTTAATATTTGATTGAATTCCCTTTCTGTAGAAATAGTTTCCCTAACTATATTTTCATAGTTCTCTACTATTTCCTTGTAATTTGAAAGGCCTAATCCTCTTTTTTCTCCCTTTGTAGAGAAACCTTCTTCGTATATATTTTGAATATTTACCTTTTCTGTTACCGGGTTTTTAACCATTATCGTTGTGACTTTTTCTTCCTGAAGTATTACCAGTTTTATTACTTTTTCTTCTAGTTTTTCCACTTCTTCTATTGCATTATCCAGTAATATTCCTAGACATCTTACAAGGTCTGTAGTTTTCATATTAATTCTATCTACTTCATTTAAGACCTCTAGGTGGAATTCTATTT
>NZ_JBASWB010000012.1:0-6846 GCF_049276255.1 Miniphocaeibacter sp. | reverse complement strand
TTGCTTTTACCTCTAGAAGAAACAACTGTATCTAGTTCCCAATGTCCAAATTCTATGCGTTTCTTTACATGATTTGGTCTTTGTGATATTGATTTGCCAATATTGAATTTGCCTCTAGTTTCTTTAGTTTTCCTACTATTTCCTTTCCTTCGCAAAACCTTTAAATCGACAGATAAAACTTTAGAATATATCCAATTATAAAAGGTTTTGAAAGATATAATACCCTTTAAATCTCTACCTACTATCTGCTCAGGAGACCATGATTTATTTAATATGTCTTCAATAAATCCACCTAGCTCTTGTGTAAATTAACATGTTCTACTCTTGTTTTTTGATTTTTCTTCATAATCGTTTTTAGTTATTTTAGCTGAATATTCACCCTTACATCTCTTTATTTCTCTACTTATTGTTGAATTGCTAAAACCTAATAGTGTAGCAATCCTTCTTTCAGAATAATTCTCTTTTTTAAGTATTTCTATTTTGTTTCTTTCATTTATAACCTAAAGGTCACACAGTGGTAAGATGTTTATAACTCATAACAAGCTCCGACCTGTGTGTTTTTGTAGTTATTAACATTTTACACAAATATCGGAATTTGTTATGAGTTTTTTTATTTTAGGTGTTGCATTTAATTTTACAATCTATCATATATAAACATATATAAAAACTATAATAATTTTCCAGAACGGATAATCTACTCTATTTTATGCGAATATTTTATTTGAGAAGTCAAAGTTATATCTTGTTAAGAAGTGTCTTTTAAGATACTATTAAATAGTATGAAATAATATATAATAAAGTGAAAAAAGAGGGGAAAATGTATATAAATTATAAAGGTCTGTGGAAGCTTCTAATAGATAAGGATATGAAAAAATCTGACTTAAGAGTTTTGACTAAAATGAGTACAAGTACTTTGTCGAAACTCACCAAGGACGAATATGTTTCCATGGATGTATTAGTTAGAATTTGTCGTGTTTTAAAATGCCAACTAAGTGATATTTGTGAAGTGGAGGTTTAATATGGCAAGAAAATATAGTGCTGGTATTGTAAGTAAAGGATTCTGGTTTATAGAATTTAAAAAGTACATAAATTTGTTAAATGAAGGTTATACTCCGGAAGAAATTAGAGTAAAACAAGAAAGTGGAAATTTTCTTGCAGCACCTTCTAAAGCCTATGGGATTAAGATTTTAGGTGAAATGAAAAGAAGAACAAGAGCCTTGCCTGAAAACATATTAGACTATTTTCAAAAAACAGATATCTCAACTCAAAAAATTATAAATTTATTAGGAATTTTACTTACAGATCAATTACTATTTGAATTTGTTTATACAAAATACAGAGAAGAAATAAAACTAGGAACAAAGGAATACAATCCTTCAATAGTAAGGGTATTCTTAAGGGAAATGCAAAACAACAATGAAGAAGTAGCAAAGTTTTCCGATAATTCCATAAAGAGAATGATAGGTGCTTATGGTACTTATTTAAGAGAAGCTGGACTTTTAGAAGATGTAGAAGGAAAAACATATTATAAAAATATTTTTCTAGATCTAGAGTTAGAAAGGCTAATGGAAGAGGAAAATTTAAATTCCTATATTAAAGCTATAAAAGGTGAATTTTAATGTATATTTATGAAAAACTAAATAAAATTGAACAGGTTATTACAAAGGATGATTTTTTACAGAATAAAGGATTGGGAAATGAAGTTGGATACTATATATTCGATTATTCTCCTAAAGATGAAATAATAGTAAGAGAGTTTTTAAAGGATTTTACAAAAAAACAGTTTAGTTCTTTTGAAATTGTTGAATATGATTTATATAAGATGTTAATCGATCATTTAAGGGAAAAGAAATATTTGGAAAAATGTATGGAAATAGAAAAAAAGAAAGGAATGAAACAGCTTGTTAAAGCTATAACTTCTTTACTTAGAATGGACAGTGGTAATGATTTTTTTACAAGAACAATAAAGGAAAATACACCAGATAATACAATTGTATTTATAACAGGCATAGGTAAAATATTTCCCTTTGTAAGAAGTCATAAAATCTTAAATAATTTACATCTTAATTTTTACAAATCACCTGTAGTAATGTTTTATCCTGGGAAGTATGATGGACAGAGTTTAAGTCTTTTTGGAGAATTTAAAGACGATAATTACTACAGGGCATTTCCATTAATAAAATAAAGGAGTTATATATGTTAATAAAAGATATGTTCACTAAGGATATAAATAGAGATATCCAAGGTGTTATTAAAGTTGGACAGGATAATATTGAAAACATTAAGCAGGAGCTTGAAGAATATGTAGTAACAGATGAATTACAAAAGCATTTTAGAGATTTTTTTACTGCTTATGCAAAAGGAATAAATGGCTATACAGATAAAATGGGTGTTTGGATATCCGGCTTCTTTGGAAGTGGTAAGTCCCATCTATTAAAAATACTTTCCTACTTAATATCCAATAAAGAAATAGATGGGAAAAAAGCAATAGATTTTTTCTTAGATGACAATAAAATAAACGATCCTATGGTCGTTGCAAATATGAAATTAGCAAGTCAAGTTTCTACTGATTCAATACTCTTTAACATAGACTCAAGATCAGACACTGGTGGTAGTGGAAAAGAAGCAATATTATCTGTTTTTCTTAAGGTATTTAATGAAATGCAAGGCTATAGCGAATCAGATCCCTATGTAGCAGACTTAGAAAGATGGCTTGATAAAAACGAAAAATATGATGATTTTAAAGCTGAATTTGAAAAAATAACAGAGGATAAATGGGAAAATAAAAGATACGAATTGGACTTCTTAAGTGGAGAATTAGTAGAAGCCTTGGTAAATTCCAATTCCATGACAGAAGAATCAGCAGAAGGCTGGTATGAAAAAATAACCTCCAAAGAATACAGCATATCTATTAAAGAATTTTCAGAATTAGTTAATAAATATATAGAAGAAAAGGGAAATAATCATCATGTTGTTTTCTTTGTTGACGAAGTTGGCCAATATATTGGTGAAAATAGGGAGTTAATGTTAAATCTACAAACAGTAGTAGAGGACCTAGGAACGGCTTGTAAAGGGAAAGCTTGGGTAGTAGTAACAAGTCAAGAGGCTATTGATGAAATTACAGTAATAAAAGGTGATGATTTTTCCAAAATACAAGGTCGTTTTGACACAAGAATAAATTTAACATCTGCAGATGTTTCAGAAGTAATAGAAAAGAGAATTTTAGAAAAAAATAATACTGCTAAAGAAACCTTAACTGTTTTATATAATCAAAAGCAATCAGTCCTAGATAATTTAATAATATTTAATGACCTTGCAGAAAAAAAGAAATTTGAAAATGTAGAGGATTTTGTAAAAGTTTATCCTTATATACCCTACCAGTTTAATTTATTATCAAATGTTTTAACGGCCATAAGACAGTTTGGTGCAAGTGGTAAACACCTTTCTGAAGGGGAGCGTTCAATGCTTGCAATGTTTAAAGAAAGTGCTCAAAGAGTTCAAAATGAAGAAGACGGAGTTTTAGTATCCTTCGATAAATTCTATAATGCCCTTTCTCAATTTTTAGACTCAGCCCATGCAAAAGTCATTATTCAAGCTAGTAAAAATAAGGTTATTAACCCGGATAATGAAGATGATTGTTTTAATGTTAATGTATTAAAAACACTCTTTATGGTTAAATATGTAAAAGAAATAACAGCAACAGTTGATAATATAACTACATTAATGGCATCTAATATAGATGAAGACCGTCTAGCCCTAAAAGAAAAAGTTCAAGAGGCTTTAGATACACTAAAAAGTCAAACTTTAGTTCAACAAAATGGAGATATTTATATTTTCTTAACTGATGAGGAACAAGAAGTAGAAAGATTAATTACTAAAGTCGATGTAAGATCAACGGAAGTTTCTAAAAGCATAGGTAAGGATATTTTTGACGATATCTATATAAACGATAAATATATTTACCCTGAATTTGGTGGCAGATATACCTTCTCCTTTAATAAAGAAGTAGATGGAATCCCAGTAGGTAACCTACAAGGAGAAATATTTGTTAAAATTATTACTCCAAGTTCAGAATATAATGGTGCTAAAGAAAGCTTAAAACTATTAAGCAGTAATGACAGAGCTGTATATGTAGAACTACCATCAGATGAAAGTTTTTTAAAAGAAAAAAAACAAGTGTTACAAATAGAAAGTTTTTTAGTTTCCAGTGAATTAAGAAATTTTCCCAATGTTGAAGATATTGTAAAAGTAAAAAATTCTGAATTAAAGGAGTATAGGGAAAGAAGTAAAAGAACTTTAGAAGATGCCTTAAAAAATGCTACTTACTATGTAGAAGGAGAGGAAGTTCCAACTAATAGTATGGACTTTAAAACCTCTTTAACAAAAGCTATAGGAACCCTTGTTAAATATACCTATAACAAATTAAACTATATTACAGCTACAAAGGATATTTCAGATATTAGAGCATTATTAACTAAGAAAAATCAAGTGAATTTAGATGAAGAAATAAAAGAAAATGAATTAGCCTTAAGGGATTTAGAAGAATTTGTTTTATTACAAACTCGGGGAAATGCTAAAGTTTCAATTAGGGATATAAAAAACAAATTTGCAAAAGCACCTTACGGTTTTGTAGATTATGACATAAGCTGGCTTATAGCCAAACTATTTATGGACGGAAAACTGGAATTTACTGTTAGTGGTAATCCTGTAAATATATTAAATACAGAAAAAGAAGTAATTTTAGAATATATTACAAAGAAAAAATTTGAAGACAAGGTTCTTCTAGGACTAAAAAAGGAAATAGATCCTAAAAAGAAGAAAAACTTAAAAGATCTTTACAAACTATTGTTCAACATGGACATCAGAACCGACGAGTCCGATGGGATGACTGAGTATTTTAAAAGGGAATCGGAAAGAAAATTAAAGGAAATAGAAAGAATTTATAACTCATATTTCACTAATAAGGATAGTAATATTAAATATCCTGGAAAGGAAATACTCAAATCAGGAGAAAAATTATTTACTTATGTAATTAATATCAAAAAACCGGAAGAATTATTTGACTATACCTATAAAAACAGAGACGACTTTGAAGATTTTGTAGAGGATTTTGAACCAGTTCAGTCATTTTTTGGAACATCCTATGAAAAAAGTAATCAAATAGATATTTGGAAAAAAGCTTCCTTGACTATGGATATTTATGAAGATTCTAAAAATTTTGTAAATGACGAAGAAATTGAAAAAGTTGTAGGAGAAATAAATCATATTTTAAAAATGGACATGCCCTTTAACAGAATAAAGGACCTACCAGATTTAAGAATGAAATTCCTAAATCTTTACGATCCAATTTTGGAAGTTACCTTGGCTCCTGTACTAGAACAAATTAAAGAATTTGAAACAAGAGTTAGTGAAAAAACTGCTGAATATAATTTAAAGGAAGATTTTTCAAGTAGACATATAAAAAGGTTTAAAAACCTAGTAGAAAAGGCCGAAAGCTATGATAATTTAAAGGATGTTCATTCAGTTGAGGCTGAAGCTGTAACAATATTTGAATCAGCTTTAAAAAGTGCAGATACAGAATATGAAAAAGCATTAGAAGAACAGAAAAGAAGAGAAAAAGAAAATTCTAAAACGAAAGAAACAGAAAAAAAAATAGAGGTAAAACCTGAATTAAAAAAACAAAAGACAATTCTTTTTAGAAATATTAATCCAAGCCGTTCTTGGAAAATAGAAAAAGAAGAGGATTTAGACAAATACTTAAAGGAAATAAGAGATAAAATAAAATCGCAATTACAAGACGAAAATATTATAAATATAGAATTTTAAGAGGGAAAAAATGAACAAAACTGCTTTAAGAAATTTTGCTATCTATGCTAGAAGAAAGCTAAGAGATGATGTAGTTCTCTTAGCTTCTCAAATAGGAATAAATAAAGAAGGTATTGTAGAAGCGGAAATAGACGAGTCTGACTTTATGTCCTTTAATATTGGTGGAGTAGGAAATTTTACCTTAAAAGGAAAAGAAGTAAAATACAGAAAAAAACTTGTAGAAAAATTAAACGGTGCAGAAAAATATGAGGAAGCTTTTGAACAAATAGTAGAAGAAACAGCCTACACTTGGTTTAACAGGTTAATAGCCATTAGATTTATGGAGGTAAACGAATATTTACCAGAAAGAGTTAGGGTACTTTCATCAGCAAGTGAAAATGACCATATTCCAGAAATATTAACCAATATACTGGACTTAGATCTTTTTGAAAATTTTACAGACCAAGAAAAAGAATATGTAATAAATTTAAAAACATCAGCAACAAAAGAGTCCGATGAAGAACTCTTTAGCTTTCTCTTCTTTAAGGTAACAGAGGAACTTAAGGAATATTTACCATATTTATTCGAAAAAACCGATGACTATTTGGAACTTTTATTTAAACCTTCATTTATAGAAGAAACAGGAGTTATTTATAAATTAGTAAATGAAATAGATGAAAATGATTTTAATATTAATCCTCAAAAAGAAGACAATGATGAAGAAGTAAAAGTTAAAGGAACAATAGAAATTATTGGTTGGTTATACCAGTATTATAACGAAGAATATAAAGATAAAGTTATTAACATATACAAAGGCACAGTAAAAAAAGCTGATATTCCAGCTGCAACTCAATTATTTACAACAGACTGGGTTGTAAAATATATAGTAAATAATTCTTTAGGCAGATATTGGATAGAAAGAAATTCTAATAGTAAATTACAAGAAAAATTGGAGTTTTTTGTTACACCTAAAGATAATAAAATAAATTATATAGATGAAAAAGTAAATGTTGAAGAATTAACCTTCTTTGAAATGATAAT
>NZ_JBASWB010000011.1:0-15679 GCF_049276255.1 Miniphocaeibacter sp. | reverse complement strand
TTGAGAACAAGGCCCTAAGAGAAGCTGGAGATGTGGTTAAAGAAGCAATTTTAAGTGAAGTACCTGTTCGAACTGGAACCCTAAAGGCTAGTATCACTAGGTCTAATGTTAAGACAAAAGATGGGGTAAAAAGAGTTGAAATAGGTCCTGGTAAAGATGGCTACTATGGGGCTTTCTTAGAATTTGGTACTTCCAAAATGTCAGCAGATCCTTTTATGTCCAGAGGCTATGATAAATCTAAAGATAGTGCTGAAAGTAAAATTGCAGATGAAATTAAAAAAGGACTGGGCCTATGATAAACAGTGAAATTAAATCCACCTTAGATAATATAGCTATCCCAGTATCCTTTCAAACATCAAAGTCTGAAAAATATCCTTATATCACCTTTTTCACATATTTAGATAGTCCTACTCTCTACTCTGATGACAGGGAGATTATTACAGGATATTTTATTCAAATAGATATATGGTCTAAAACAGACTATACTAGTTTGGCAAGAGAAGTCGAGGAAAATATGCTGGCAGCTAATTTTATTAAACTAAGATATTTTGATTTATACGAAAAAGACACTAAAGTCTATCATAAAGTAATGAGATTTTTAAAGGAGGTTGAAAAATGAGTCAATATGGATTAAAAGATATACACTTTGCAATACTTGAAAGAGATACTAAATCTGAAATTTTCTACTATGATGTTGAAGAAATTCCAGGAGCTATTAATGCCAAAATTAATCCTAATGTTAATACTCAAGAATTATATGCAGATGACCAGTTATGGGAGTCTATTTCTGCCCTTGGTAAAATTGAAGTTGAAATAGAAACAGCTGATTTGCCACTTCCAACTAGGGCTAGGGTTCTTGGAAATAAATATGAAAATGGTATTTTAGTTGAGAATAAGGATGACATCCCTCCCTATCTTGCTCTAGGTTTTAAGTCTCTAAGAAAGGGTGGAAAATATAGATATATTTGGCTGCTTAAAGGTGTGGCACAACCTATGGGTGAAGACTTTACTACAAAGAAAGATAATGTAGAGCATAAAACTCCTGTTATTAGATTCACCTTTATGCCAAGAACTTATGATGGGGATTGGAAAAGAACTGCAGATGAAGATAGTTTAGACTTTACAGGAGCAGATTCATGGTTTAGTGAGGTTCCAATTGATAGCCCTCCCCTCTCCCCTGCTGACAAATCAGAACTTTTATCAGCAATAGGAATTGCACAAGGGGTGTTGCAAACAGCAACTATTGGAACTGGAATTGGAGAATATCCAGAAACCGACTATCTAATCTTTAGTAATGCTATAGATGATGCACAGGTAATATCAAATAATAATAAGGCTACTCAAAGAGATGTTGATAAGGCTAAGGTAAATTTATCCCTTGCCCTTCTTACCTTCCAGGGTGCAAAAATACTTGAGTAAAAGGAGATTTTTATGGAGATTAAACTTTTAATAGATGATAAAGAAAAAACATTTGTGTCTAACTTTATATCTGCAAGATTGCTAAGGAGAACCCTTGAAATATCAAAACAAGTAAACTTTAATGATATGAGTCCAGAAGAATTAGACACTATGGTTGATTTTATTGTAGAAATATTCAAAAGCAAGTTTACCCGTGATGATGTATATGATGGTATAGCTTCTAAAGAATTAATACCTACCATTACAAAATGTATCAATGAAATTGTAGGTGAAGTAGCTATTGCTACTGGTGTAGATGAAAAAAACGACTAGAAGGTAATGCTGTTGATCCAGAAGAATTTATAGACAGTATTTACCTGAGTTTACTTGAAAGTAACTGGACCCTTAATGATATAGATATTATGGACATAATCTACTATCTAAAGCTATTAGGTAAGAAAGCAGAAAACAATAAAAACTATATTGATGACATTTTATAGCACCTAAATATTAGGTGTATTTTTTATGCCTGGAGGTGATAAATTGGCAAGGGAAATAGGAAGTTTAAATGTAAAAATAGGTTTAGATAGTAGTGGTTTTCAAAATGGCATAGCAAGTTTAAACCGTGAAATGAGAGTTTTGGATTCACAATTCAAAGCATCTACTGCTGCCCTTGGAGACCATGGAAAAGGTCTTGATGGGTTAAAATTAAAATCAAATAGTTTAACTAAGCAAACAGACATACAAAAACAAAGAGTTGAAGCCTTAGAGGCAGCCCATAAAAAATCAGTAGAGTCTAAAGGGCAAGATGCAAAGGCAACTCAAGATTTAGAAATTAAGCTTAATAACGCCAAAGCTAAACTAAGTGAAATGGAAAGTGATTTAAAGAAGGTTAACAAAGAAATAGAAATTCAATCTTCTACTTGGTATAAGTTAGGTCAAACATTGGAACCTATAGGAAATAAAATGCAGGATATTGGTAAAGGAATGCAAAATGTAGGTAAAGACTTAACTAAGACTGTAACCTTGCCAATTGCAGGAATTGGAACTGCTGCTATAAAGATAGGTATGGACTTTGAACAATCCATGAGTAAGGTAAAGGCCATGTCAGGAGCTACAAATGAAGAAATGGTACTACTTGAAAAAGCTGCAAGGGATGCAGGGGCTACAACATCAAAATCTGCAAAAGATGCAGCTGATGCTCTTGGATATATGGCTCTTGCTGGATGGGATACAACTACTTCAATGGATGCATTAATGCCTGTACTTCGTCTATCCGAAGCAGGAAATATTGATTTAGCAAAAGCGAGTTCTTTAGTTACAGATTCCATGTCTGCTATGGGACTTACTACACAGGAACTTCCTGGATATTTAGATATTGTGTCTCAAACAGCAAGGTCTAGTAATACAGATATAGACCAAATGGCTGAGGCATATTTAAAGGTTGGGGGTACTTTAAGAGGATTAAATATTCCACTTGAAGAGTCCGCCCTAGCTTTAGGCTTTCTTGCAAATGCTGGTATTAAAGGTTCTGAAGCTGGGACTGCCCTTAATGCAGTAATGACAAATTTAACTGCACCAACAGGCAGAGCAAAAACAGCCTTAGATGAATTAGGCTTTACTGCCTTTGATAGTGAAGGGAATTTTAAAGGTTTAGAAAATGTCTTATTTGATTTAAAGGATAAGTTAGCAGGAATGACCGAAGAGCAAAGAAACACCTATCTTGCCATGATTGGTGGAAAGGAACATGTTAAGGATTTAAATGCCCTTATAAATGGACTAGATGATAGTTATGATGGCCTAAAAGAAAGTATATCTGGCGCAGATGGAGCCTTAGAAGATGTAGCAAAAACTATGCAAGATAATAACAAGGGATCAATAACTGAACTTAAATCTGCTTTAGAGGAATTAGGACTTAAAATATATGATGTGTTGAAACCATCAATCGGAGCTATTATAGAATCTATTCAAGGATTCGTTGACAAACTTAATAGCCTCTCCCCTGCTCAACAAGAAACTATAGTTAAAATTGGACTACTTGTAGCTGCCATAGGACCTGCCCTTTTAATCTTTGGAAAGATAATTACTGTAGTCGGTAGTGCTATTACTGCCTTTTCTACTATATCAACAGCTGTTGCGGGAGCTGGTGGTGCCATGGCACTTTTGACTGGACCTATTGGAATTGCTATAGCAGCTATAGGAGCAATTATTGTCATTGGGGTAACCCTTTATAAGAACTGGGATACCATAAAAGAAAAAGCTGGAGAGTTAAAAGACTCCATCTCTGAAAAGTGGAACAATATCAAAGAAAATACATCTGAGGCCTGGGAGAATGTTAAGTCTAGTGTCAGTGAAAAATGGGATATCATTAAAACTAACACCAGTGAAAGTCTTTCAAATATTAAAACTGGAGTTTCAGAAGGTTGGAATAGTGTTAAGACCAATACTTCTGAAAGCTGGGATGCTATTAAAACTAATACATCTGAAGCCTGGAATAATGTAAAAGCTACCATCTCAGATAGGTGGTCCAATATTAAGTCTAATACTTCAGAGACTTTAAATAATATTAAATCAAATGTGTCTGAGAAATGGGACAATATAAAATCTAAGACTTCTGATACTTGGGAGATTTTAAAGAATAACACTTCCACTGCTTGGGGCTTTATTAAAGGAAAAATTGATGAGCATGGCGGAGGAATTAAGGGTATCCTTGGAACTTATATGGATGGCTATAAGTTTGCCTGGGAAACTGGGCTAAATGCTATGGACAAAATAACAGGTGGTAAGTTTTCAGCTATGGCAGGAAAAGTTAAAGATGCTTTTAATAAGATAAAAGATGGAATTCAAAGTGGACTTGATAAAATTAGAGACTGGAATAATCAAAGAGTAGAAAACAAAGAGGCTACCTTTACTACAAGGGTAAGAGAAGTGTTTGAGACTGTAGGAAACAAGATAAAAAATATAGGTAAAAATGCCCAAGGTACAGATTATTGGAGAGGTGGCCTTACTTGGGTTGGGGAAAAAGGGCCAGAACTTATAGAACTCCCAAGGGGGTCAAAAGTCTTTTCTAATGAAAAATCAATGGATATGATAAGTAAAAATAAAGGAAATTCAAGTTCGAATAATACTAGTCTCACAATTCAAATTGAAAACTTTAATAATAGTACAGGTAAGGATATAGAACAGCTTGCATATGAACTAGAATTCTATAGACAAAGGGTTGCTATGGGGAGAGGTGGTGCTTAATGATTAGCTTTAACTTTGCAGAGAAAAACAGTTATAAAAATTTTGGGATAATTATATCCAAAAGACCAAACCTTCCATCACCCAAAAGAAGAGTATCCTATATTGATATACCAGGAAGGGATTCAAGTTTAACCTATGATGAAAGAACCTACGAGAATATTACTATTGGAGTGGAATGTAAAGTTAAGGATGAAAATCTACTAGATAAGATAGATGAAATAAAGGCCTGGTTACTATCAGCTGGAGAAGGCAATCTAATATTTAGCTTTAATGATAATAAAAAGTATAAGGCACAGGTAGTTAATAGTATTGATTTTTCACAAATTGCTAAGAAATTCTCTGAGTTTATTATTGTTTTTAATTGCAGACCCTTTAAATATGCAAGTATTAATAACAATATTATCCTTAATCAGTCTGGGACTTCTATTATTAACCCAGGAAGCATTTATAGTAAACCAATAATTAGAGTGACTTGTAATGAAGATGGAGAATTTAAAATAAATGAAAACAAAATAGAAATAATAGATTTCACTGGTACACTAATTATAGACAGTGAACTGGAAGAAGCTTTTTCTTACAGGGAAGGAGAAATAAGTAATGCAAGTAATAATATCTCTGGTGAGTTTCCTAAATTAGATGTTGGTGATAATTTAATTAGCTTTAGTGGAGGAATATCAAAAATTGAAATCACTCCAAATTGGCGGTGGTTATAATAATTCTAATTTATGATAAAAAAGAAACTGACTTTAATAGAAATGGTTTAGCAGTTTTAAATGAATCTTTAGTATGTAAGATTGTTGAAAAAATAAATGGGGAATATGAATTAGAACTTTCATATCCTCTAAGCTCCAATAAATCAAAACATATAAAACCATTTAATATTATTAAAGTAGAAGGACAAATATTTAGGATTTATCACACAGATAAAGATAGCAAGAATAGATCTATTACAGCAAATGCTAGACATATATTTTATGATTTATACAATTTTATTATTGAAGATAGGAGAGCAGAAAATAAGACCTGTAAAGAAGCTTTAGAAATAATAAAAGAAGAATTAGGGGTGAAAAGCAGTTATACATTTGATAGTGATATTTTAGAGAAAAAGACCCAATACATTGTTAAAAAGAATATTGTAGAGGCTATCTTTTTAATAGTAAATGAATGGAAGGGCGAATTAGTAAGGGACAATTTTAACATTAGAATAGATAAAGACAAGGGAAAAGATAATGGAATTAGGATTAAATATGGAAAAAATATAATTGGTATTAGTGAGAAATTAAATAGTGATAATGTAGCCACATGGATATACCCTGTAGGAGCCAATGGAATAACCTTATCTGAAAAGTATTTATTAAATCCAATATGGGAGGATTCGGAATATCCAAATTTTGCATTAATAAAGAAGGTAGATTTCAAAGATGCAACTAGTGAAGGTATGCTCAGGATTGAGGGAGAAAAGTATCTTCTTGCTAATGCAATACCTGATGTGAACTATAAAATAGATTTTATTCAACTGGCAAGTACTGAAGAATACAAAAGGTATAAAAAATTAGAAGAGGTTTTAGTAGGAGATATAGTAACGGTTAGCCATAAGATACTTGGAATAGATATAAAGGTAAAGGTAATTGGTATTGAAAGGGATGTTCTAAGTGCTAAAAATACCAGGGTAGAACTTGGTCAACCACTAAGCACCTTAGACCAATATATAGCTGAGGTATCAAGGAACAACTTATCAATGGCAAGCAGTATTTCTCAGGCCATGAGTTCTATGCTTTATTTTACAAACCCAAGTACAATCACAGTTGCTACTAATGAAAGAGAAGTTATATATATGCCCATAGGTATTACTAGGAATACAAACCTTATGTCTTATTTAATTTTAAGTATAAATGCCTCATCAGTTGCTACCTTGAGTATAAAATATAGTTTAGATAATAGTGAAATACCTACTAGTCTAAAACAAAAACTTCAGGTAGGAGATAATCTTATATCCATCCCAATGGCACTTGTAGCATTAAAAGAAGGTGGACATTATTTAAGTGTAAAACTAAGTGTAGATAGTGGTGGGGCTACAATAATGCCAAATGGATTACAACTAGCAATTGACGGTAGAAATCTAACTGGTGGTTTAAGTTCAGATGTACCTCATGCAGAGGTAAAAGATATTGTAAAGTATTTAGACTTAAGCCAGGGAAAGATAAGCTTTAATTATAGGATAGATAAGATGATACCAATAACTCCATTAGTCTTAGAGGAAGTTTTATACAAGAATATTAGTGAAGACAAAATTGTAGAATCTGTAAGTATTATATTAGACGAGGTAGGTGATTAGTTTAAAATGAGAGAAATTAAAGGTTATGATAAAAGTTTTATAGATGGATCAATTACTGAACATGTAAAAATGAAACCTGATGTAGATATTAAAGGTGTAATAACAATACAGTTATTTGATGAAGAAGGAAATATCGAAAGAGAGATAAAAACTGAAAATAGGATTACAGACTCTATTGCAAGAATGGCCTTTATGGATTACTTTTGCCACAGAATTAGAGGCAATCCATGGGGTAGACAGTATGAATATAATGACTCAGAGACAGGAAGCACAACATCATATAAGGATGACAGGTACTATGAAAGTGGTGGTAGTTATTCATATTTTACAGCCCCATTTAGGCACTTTTTCCTAACAGATGATACAACACCTGAGTCTGGATTTGAAAGAGCAATTAAAGGAAATATAATCGGTTGGGCAGATAAATCAAGACCCTATGCTGGGACAAGTATATCTAAAGGAACAATAAATTTAAATGAATCTATATTTACAGAAAGCAATTTACACTTTGTCTTTGATTTTCCAACTAGTGTAGCTAATGGAACATTTCAAAAGCTATGGTGGGCAGAAATGATTTATGATAGATCAACTCAAGAGATATTATATGGGTTAAAAGAAGTATCAAGGAATTTCAAGTTAGATAGTTATAAATCCAAAGTTGTAGATCTTCCAGTAGCAACTAGCTATACACCAGGGTATTACTCAAGTAGTATTACTCACAGGTTTAGAACTTTTAAATATAACAATAAATTATACGCTATATCCCCTAATTACAATACTGGAAAGGTCTGTATGGCAGTTATTAATTTAGATACAGAGGAATATGAAGAGATTGATTTATATACAACTATGGAACTCAGTTCAACTAGCTATAGGCCAGCAGATTATTTAATGGCAAATGAAAATAACTATGTATATATGTTTTATTATAATGTAAGTAATAAGCTTCACAGGCTAAATCTTGATGATAATAGAAAAATCGAGATAAACTTATCTGATTATTACTATAATCTTATAGGAGAGAAAATACCTGAGATACCATCATCATGGTATAGCAATATAAGAAGTAATATGAGCAGCTCACTTATGGGTTGTAAAAATGGAAAATTATATATTCCAGTTAGATATAATAATGGAAGTGTTAACAAGACATTTATTTTAGTATGCAATCCGGATGAAAATCTAACAAGAGTTGCATTGTTTAATTTAAATGAGGCAACAACACCAGCTGGGCCACTTTCAAATAATGCAAGTTTACTAAATGGATATAATTTAAAACTACAAATGAGAAATGCAGATACTTGGTTTGTATGTAACGGTGATTATACTTTTATAACAGATAATAGTTTTAATATAATTGATACTTCTTATAGGAATTATTCATTTGGCAGAGATGATGTACTAGAAGATACAAACGGAAGTGCTATAAAAAGATATTCTATTCCAGGTGCAAGCTCAATAAATAAGTGGCAATATTCATGGATACTATGGGAACCTATTGCTGCTATGACTTTACTTCCTAGTCCAGTCACCAAAACACCTACAAATACTATGAAGATACAATATGATTTTAATATTCAAAAGGTTGATCCATTTCAGCCATAATTAAAGAGGAGGAGATTTTAAGTGAAAGATATATTTAATATAATAAAAGCAGTTTTTACAGCTATCGGAGGATATCTAGGCTATCTACTAGGTGGACACGATAGCTTTTTATATGCTCTTGTAGCCTTTGTAGTTATTGATTATTTGACTGGCATAATGCTTGCAATTATTCGGAAAGAACTATCTAGTGAAATCGGCTTTAAAGGTATATTCAAAAAAGTTATGATATTCCTTATGGTTGCAATTGGACAAACCATAGATGCACATTTGATTAAAAATGGTGCAACAATTAGAACTGCAGTAATCTTTTTTTATATATCAAATGAAGGAATAAGTATCTTAGAAAACTCAGCAAATATTGGACTACCTATACCTGAAAAATTGAAAGATATACTAATTCAATTGAAGGATGGTGATAAAGAATGAATTTAAAGAAACTAATACTGGTAAATAATGAATGCTATAAAGCTGGGAAAACCATAGTTCCAAAAGGTATCATGGTCCACTCAACTGGTGCAAACAATCCTAATCTTAGAAGGTATGTGGGTCCAGATGATGGACTCCTTGGTAAGAATCAATATAATAATCACTGGAATCAAGATAGACCAGATGGCAGGCAAGTCTGCGTTCATGCTTTTATTGGCAAGCTTAAGGATGGGTCTATTGCCACATATCAAACCCTGCCTTGGGATCATAGAGGATGGCATGCAGGTGGTGATGCTAACAATACGCATATAGGTTTTGAAATCTGTGAAGATAATCATCATATTTTTCAATATTTTTATACATATAATGCATAGCTTCTATTAACTGTTCTTCATTATCAACATCTATCATTATACCATTATCTTTATTAACAAATCCTTCAGGACCACCACATTTAGTTGCTATAACTGGTACACCCATAGCTAAAGCTTCAATGTAGGCTACACCAAATGTTTCTGACTGAGAAACTAATACAAAACAATTACTTTTTGATAATTGTTCTGCAATTTTCTTCCTAGAACATAGACCCATTAATTTAACTTGGTCACTTAGTTTATATTGATTTATCAATTCTTCTAATGACTTATGATTAGGCCCTTGTCCAAATATTGTTAATGTTATTTTGGTATTGCCTTTAAAAGCTTTATAAAATGCTTTGATTGTTAAATCCATTCTTTTTGTATCGATTAAATTACCTGTTGAAACAAAATTAAAGTTTTTAGATTTTACTTTGCTTTTTAATTTAAATATATCTAAATCTACTATATTAGGTATTATACCATATAATGATGGATATATAAGGATAATATACCATTTGCAGATATAATTCCAAAACCTAAGCAGACCAAAGTTGGCAATCCATATATTGCAACTGCAATTACAATTAAAGCTGTAACAGCTGCTGTTTTTACAGTAAGGCCAAAGCCCAATGCTATATTAATAATGGCAGCAGCTACACCTGTAGACATAAATATTTCTGCCATGGCATAGGCCAGCCAATAGAAATGTTGGTGAAATTTTTATCAAAGCTATCTTTTTTTAAAATCTCCTTTTTATTTTGTAGTTTATTTTAAAAAAATTGTTGCATATATTAGTTTAATTTACCCACTGTAGTTCTTCTAAGTAAAACACATAAACCCTTTTTATATTATTAAATAGCCATTAATTCTACATATTTAATAATCATATAAAATAAATTACATATAAAATATTTATAAAAAACATCTCAAAAACTATTGACAAAACTCCCTTTTTACGCTATCATTGTAGTTGTTAAGAAATATACAATACTAGGAGGTTTACTAATGAGAGGATTTGCAATGAAGAAGATTGGCGAAGTTGGCTGGGTAGAAAAGGAAGCACCAGCATGTGGACCACTTGATGCTATATGTCGTCCATTGGCAGTGGCTGCATGTACATCAGATATTCATACTGTTTACGAAGGTGCAGTTGGTGAAAGAACAGACATGATTCTAGGCCATGAAGCTGTTGGTGAAATTATGGAAGTTGGAGAACTAGTAAAGGACTTCAAGGTTGGGGACAAGGTTATCATTCCTGCTATTACTCCGGACTGGGGTTCCCTAGAAGCACAGCGTGGATTTGCCCAACATTCTGGAGGCACACTTGGTGGTTGGAAATTTTCTAATTTCAAAGATGGTGTATTTGCTGAATTATTTCATGTAAACGAAGCTGATGCAAACCTAGCACTTTTACCTGAAGGAATGGATCCAGCAGAAGCTACCATGATTTCCGATATGATTCCTACAGGATTCCATGGTGTAGAACTTGCAGAAGTTACTTATGGTGAAGATGTGTTAGTTGTAGGTATAGGTCCAGTTGGGCTTATGGCAGTTGCTGGTTCAGCCCTTCGAGGAGCTGGAAGAATATTTGGAGTTGGGACAAGGCCTAATTGTGTAGCCCTTGCTAAGGAATATGGGGCAACAGATATTATTAACTATAAGGATGGCCCAATTGCTGAGCAAGTAATGAAGCTTACAGATAATAAGGGTGTAGATAAAATTATCATAGCAGGTGGAGATGTAGATACAATCTCCAATGTAATAGATTGTATAATACCAGGCGGTATTATCTCCAATGTTAACTACCTTGGTAGTGGAGAATACGTTAAGGTTCCAAGGGAAGCTTGGGGTGTTGGAATGGGTCATGTTAGAATAACTGGTGGACTTATGCCAGCAGGACGTATGCGTACAGAAAGACTTGCCAATATTTTAAGCAATGGCAGGCTTGATGTTTCTGGTATGCTTACACATAAATTTGAAGGCCTTGAAAGTCTTCCAGAAGCACTAGAACTTATGAACCAAAAACCAAAAGAACTTATTAAGCCAGTTGTTACTTTTTCCTATGACGACTAATTATATAATTAAATAGTTTTAAAAAAAGACGGTTATTCATAACCGTCTTTTTTTGTGCTTAATCACAGTTGTTAGGTAATTGTAATCCAATTGTAACCCTATTGATATATATCAATTATATGATATACGTGTCAAAAAACACGCTTTAATAATAAATATTGATATTTGTACCTTGGAAATCTAACACAAACCATATTTTTGCTTGGAATAGGATTTTAACCCTATAGAAATGGAGTTATTCTATCCATTATATAATTATAGACTTTTGACACCCTAATCATTATATTCAATTTTAAAAAAATATAATTATATTTTTCTTGATTTTCCTATGCATTACAAAAAAGCAAATGGATAAACTATATTTTAGAAATATAGGATAAGGTGTGATATGGTGAAAAGAAAAAAATTGGATATTTGTTTTTAATGTTAGCATCAATTATAACTACGGTGATTTTGTTTAATAAGCATTATCCCTTACTAGGTTTAAATAAAATAAAAGGATATCGATACGGCTTTTGGATTATAAGCATAGTTTTTTTGGTTTATTTTATTCGATCCAAAACCAGACCTCAACTAGCACCCTCAGTTATATCTAGTGAAGCTATGTCTGAAGATGATAAGAATAGGTCCAATGTATCTTTTAATGATGTGGCTGGATTAGAAGAAATAAAAGAAGAATTACAAGAAACAATAGATTTTATAAACAACCCTAATAAATATAGGAAAATGGGAGCAAAAATACCAAAAGGGGTTTTGTTCTATGGTCCTCCCGGTACTGGTAAAACCTTGCTCGCAAAAGCAGTTGCAGGTGAAACAAATTCCACATTCTTATATTCTAGCGGTTCAGAATTCGTGGAAAAATATGTGGGTATAGGGGCTAAAAGAGTAAGAACTTTGTTCGAAAAAGCAAAAAAAGAAGCCCCAAGCATTATTTTTATAGATGAAATTGATGCAATAGGTACAAAAAGAAATTTGGAATCCAATAATGAAAAAGATCAAACCTTAAATCAATTATTGGTTGAAATGGATGGCTTTAATACTGATGAAACAGTTATAGTTATTGGAGCAACCAATAGATTAGATTTATTAGATGAGGCCTTGTTAAGACCTGGTAGGTTTGACAGGCATATATATATAGGAAATCCAAATATGAAGGCTCGAGAAAAAATACTAGAAGTCCATACTAAAAATAAGCCCTTAGATAATTCTGTAGATATATTGGATATAGCTAGAAAAACTCATGGCCTATCTGGTGCCGATCTAGCAAATATTGCTAACGAGGCAGCTATTATAGCAGTAAGAAATAAGAAAAATAAAATAAACCTAGATAATTTCAATGCTGCAGTAGAAAGAGTACTAGCGGGACTAGAAATTAAAAATTCAACTGTTTTATTAAAAGAGAAAAAAACCGTTTCAATACATGAGGCTGGTCATGCTTTAGTTTCTAAGATACTTAAAATAGATATGATTCAAAAGATATCTATAGTACCTAGGGGTAAAGCTTTAGGCTATGTATTAAAGTTCCCAGAAGAGGACAGATATCTTTTAACTAAGCAGGAATTAATGAATAAAATAGCAGCTTTACTTGCAGGTCGTGCAGCAGAAGAGTTGATTTTCAATGAAGTAACCACAGGTGCTAAAGATGATTTAAATAAGGCCACTAATCTTGCAAGAGAAATGGTTTGCAGTTATGGAATGAGCCCTTTGGGTTATATGGCAGTAGATGAAAATCATATAAAGCATAATTATGAGGTACTAAGAGTTGAAATAAAAAACATATTGGATAAAGCTTATAATAATGCTACAAAATTATTAAAAGAAAATAAAGCTATACTCAATCATATATCCGAGACTTTGATGGAAGAAGAAACTATTGACAGTGAGAAACTAGATCAAATATTTAAAACATATGAAAAACCTATGGATTATGCAACATAAATATAGTTTTTAATAAAAAATGGGCGATTTTAAAATCACCCATTTTTTATATTCCAAGTAATGCTATTTGATTTATTTTTTGTTTTCTATCTCTTCTAATAGGATTTCTTCGAATTCATCTAATTTAAACTCTCCAATATCCCCCTTATCTCTTTTGTTCACAGACACTGATTTTTCTTCTACCTCTTTTTCCCCTACTATCAACATATAAGGAATTCTCTTGAGCCTTGCTTCCCTAATCTTGTATCCAACTTTTTCAGCCCTGTCGTCTATGTTAACTCTGATACCTTTCTTTTCCATTTGTTCTTTAATTTTATAGCCATAATCATTGAATTTATCAGATATAGGTAAAATTGTAGCCTGTATTGGTGCAAGCCATGCTGGAAACTTTCCTGCATAATGTTCTATTAATATGCCCATAAACCTCTCAATACTACCTAATATTGTTCTATGAATCATAACTGGACGTTTCTTTTCGTTGTCTTTGTCAATATAGCTTAAATCAAATCTCTCTGGCATTTGAAAATCTAATTGTATAGTACCACACTGCCATGTTCTTCCTATAGCATCCTCTAGATGATAGTCAATTTTTGGTCCATAAAATGCTCCATCGCCTTCATTTACTATATATTCTATTCCTTTTTCTTCTAAGGCCTCTCTCAAACCATTTGTAGCTATTTCCCACTGTTCATCTGTTCCCATAGAATTTTCTGGTTTTGTGGACAATTCTACATTGTACTTGAATCCAAATATATCATATATATAGTCTGCTAAATCTATTATCTCCATAATCTCAGATTTAACTTGGGATGGTAGGGCATATACATGTGCATCATCTTGAGTAAAACTTCTAACCCTCATCAATCCATGTAATGCACCTGAAAGCTCATGCCTATGCACCAGGCCTAGCTCTCCCCATCTAAGTGGCAAGTCTCTATAACTATGCATTTTAGACTTATAAATCAATATAGATCCAGGACAATTCATAGGCTTTATAGCATAATCTTTTTCATCTATTTCTGTGAGATACATATTTTCCTTATAATGGTCCCAGTGACCAGATCTATGCCATAATTCCTCGCTTAGAATCATAGGCGTTTTTAATTCTCCATAACCTCTTTTAACGTGTTCTTTTTTCCAAAAATCTTCTAATTCATTTCTAACTATCATGCCATTTGGGTGAAAGAATGGGAAACCTGGGCCTTCCTCATGTATAGTAAATAGCTCTAGCTCTTTCCCCAATTTCCTATGATCTCTTTTTTTGGCTTCTTCTAATCTATTCACATACGCCTTTAAATCTTTTTGTTTTTCATAAGTTGTTCCATATATTCTTTGAAGCATTTTGTTGTTTTCATCACCACGCCAATAGGCTCCAGCGATACTTAATAGTTTGATTGCTTTAACCTTTTTAGTATCATATAAATGGGGTCCTGCACATAAATCAATAAATTCTCCCAATTTATAAAAAGATATTTCTTCATCCTCAGGAAGATTTTCAATTAAATCAACTTTATATTCTTCACTTTTTTCTTTAAAGAATTCTAAAGCCTCATCTCTTGACATAACAAATCTTTCTAAAACATGACTTTCTTTAGCTATCTTAACCATTTCATCTTCAATCTTTTCTAAATCATCAGGTGTAAATCTATGCTCTGTATCAAAATCATAGTAAAACCCATACTGATGTTACCTATTTTAATAAGGTTTATAAAGAAGCTGTCGAACTATGTGTGTATCTTTGCAAGCTCTATAATCTTACTGAAAAAGATATCATTGGACACTATGAAGGACATCAAAAAGGAATAGCCAGTAACCACAGCGACCCTAGAAATTGGTTTCCAAAGCACGGTAAAAGTATGGATACTTTTAGGGCAGATGTTAAGGCAACACTATGTTGCAAAAATGATTCAAAAAAGACACCTGCATCTCCCCCATCATCCTCCCCTACTAAACTATATAGAGTTCAAGTAGGAGCATTTGCTGTTAAAGCTAATGCAGATGCTATGCTAAAAAAGGTTAAGGCTGCAGGTTTTACTGATGCCTTTATAAAAACTGAATAATTAAATTTTTACTACGGATTTTCCCCCTCACTGTCCTTTAGATAGTGAGGGGTTTTTCTATTGCCTCTCAGAGGGAGGTAAATCCATGAATGAATTACAAAAAGAAAAGATTATAGAATTTAGACAACTAGGACTCAGTTATTCAAAAATTGCTGATGCTCTTGGCATCTCAATAAATACAATTAAGTCTTTTTGTAGAAGAAACAATCTAGGCGGTTACGTTGGAAAAGGGAATAAAA
>NZ_JBASWB010000010.1:0-48115 GCF_049276255.1 Miniphocaeibacter sp. | reverse complement strand
CATTTCTAAATGTTTCTGCTGCCTTTGTTTTAGCTTCTATTTCCTTTTGAATGCTGTTATCTATTTCTGTTCTATCTATTAGATTTTCACCTTGTAAATTAAGTATTTTTATATTTTCATCTATCTTTGTACCTCTTACATCATTGTTGTATATCGCTTCTCTTATTTTTCCATATAGTTCATTTTTCTTATTTTCATATTCTTGTTTTAATGTCATCTTATCACTCCCTTAATGGTTAATCTTGTTTTAATATTCTGCTTGCTCTAGCATAATCTCCTATGCTTGTATTAGGCCCTAAATTATTAATACGCTCTTTTCTTTCTTTTTCAACTTTGCTAGTTCCTACTTGACTAGGTGTTATTGTTATTACACTATGTGATGGTATTCTACTATTTTTGAATATCTTTAATTCTGTAGAATATCCTGGAACATTACTAGAATATTCATTATTTTTTATATCGTAACTATCCTTTAAAGAATAATATTTTCTAGTTATGTCCCTATATTCATTTTGTAGGTCCCAACCTTTACTAAATAGTTTAATTAACTCATCTTCTAATGGTTTAGCCTGAATTTCTAGTTCTTTTGCCTTATTTTCATAATCGTTATATACCTTTTCTAAATGATTTAGAGTAGATATTGCATTATTTCTTATAGCTTCCTTGTTTAGCTTTTCAAGTTTTTCAATTTTGTAAGTATCGCTTTTAATTCCCTCTTTTAGTTTAGTTATCTTTGGAAATATATTATCTGCTTCTTTCTCATTACCGTTTACCAAAGCTTTATTATATTTATCTTCTAATTCTTTTATTTTATCGCTATTAGCTTGTAGTTCCTCTTTCAACTCTTTTACTCTTTGATTTTTTGTTTGTTTATCTTCGTAAAATTGATTTAAGTTCATATCTTCTCCTTTTATAAAATTCTATTTTTATTAGCATAATCTTGTAGATTAAATTCTTCTTTGTTGTCGTTTTTATCCTTTTTATTTTCCAAAGTATCTAATTCATCTATAAACTTAGAGACTTCTTGAATTCCTTTTTCATCTTTATATGTTTCTTTTAGGTTATTTACATATCCTTTTAAAATTTCTAATTTTTTATCATTCATAAATAACTCCTATACCACTTTTAATATTTTCTTTTCTTCATGCTTAGCCATCATCTTGCCATAATGAAAAGCTAGTATAATGCTAGCCGTTTCATTTTCTGTCATTTCTAAGTATCTTAAAAATTCACCTTCAAAGCCTATAGGTAAATAATCATTTCTAAGACTTTCTTTTAATTCCCTTAGTTCTTTTACATTTAAAAACTGCTTTTCTACCTCCTCAATTCTTTGTAATTCTATAATTTCATTTAATAGTTTATTGTACGTTCCTAACTGTTCATTTTTGATTATTTCCCAAATATTATCTACATTAATTCCATTTTCAATTAATCTGTTTCTAAATATTTCTTGATATTTTGCATTTAATTTATTCATTTTCATTTTTAGAACTCCCATAATAAGTTAAAAATTGGTGTACTGTCATTTTAGGTTCTCTATATTTCTCCCCATACTTCCTGCTAATTCTTTTTAATGTTCTATATCTAGGATCTCTAACCTCTTGTTTGCCTTTCATCTTCCCATAATTAAAAACTAAGGCTAATGCATATAATATTCTTTTTTCATTCCTGACTATTCTTTCTATCTCTATCCATTCACTAAGCCTAGGTGCGTCCATAAGCTCAACTATATCTATAATATCTCTCTCCAACTTTCCTATACTCCTTAATATGGTACATAACCGGGTAATTTTTTCATTATATCTTCAAAGTTATTAATATCTAAAAACCATGTAAAGCTAATATTAAATACTTCTCCATCAGCATTAGGTATCTCTCCTAAGTACCATCTATTACTAGGTACATGCTCCATTACCTCTAAAATGGTACCTAAACTATATTTCTGTAAAAGCTTAAAAGCATTACTTTGCATTTGTGTAGTAGTTTTAGTAATAGGTCTTTCCATAGCCATTTCAGACTTATTCCATTCTTCTACCAAAACATTAAACTGTTTTGAAAATTCTTCATAATCATTTTTAGGAGATAGTTCATCTTGATGAACCTCACTCATTGATTGTGATTGTGTTTCTGTTTCTGATTCTGTTTTTGATTTTGTTTCTGATTCTGATTGTGATTCTGCTATGATTTTTTTACCCCCTGTCGATAGGGTATGGTTTAAATCTGCTACATTATTTTTATCCCCTATGGTTAGGGTATCTATAGGGTGTTCATAGCCTATTAACAGCCTATCTATTTCATTTTTAAAGCTATTCTTTAATTCTTCTAAAAATGTTTCATCTTTTTCTATTATTAGACTTATTAATGAATTGAATTTCTTTTCACTAAAATTATTCTTATAAGTTTGCAGTAATTTAACTTTAATAATTTTACTTTTAACTTTTAAAATCTCTTTAGATAGTAACCCTAGTTGACTTTGACTAGGGTTTTTTAAATTGTATTTGTGCCAATTCATAATCATTAATTCTTTTGTTTCATCATCATAGAATATCTTTTTATCTTCTGACAATTTCTTTATATTTCTATCAAATGTTTCATTATCTAAACCTGTTTCTAATAACGCTATTTGTATTGGTAAATAATACGCTCCTAATTGAGTCGTTTTACTGCCTTGCAATACGTATAAGAAAACATATCTAGTTAAATAATCCAATGATATTACATAATCATCTTGCCAAAAATCTATGTCAATGCTTCTATATGCCATAATTTACCTCTATGCTATTTGTTTTTGTAATAATAATCTAAAAGTTTCTCTACCTTTAGGTGTAATTAATGTTTGAGTTCCCGTATGTCCGTTTCGCTCGTTTACATATTCTTTAAGTTCAAATAGTCCCTTATTCTTCTCTGCATAAGGTTTTAGTTTCCTTTTTTTGTCCCTATAGATATAACCTCTTGCCATTAATTCATTAATAAACACTTTTTCCTTAATACCTAGTTCCTTAGCAGTATCTCTAAAATTAGTTAATAAATTTCTATCTACCAATTCATCAAAGTATTCTGCTTTAGGTTTTAACTCTGCTATAACATTATTAGCAATCATTAATGCCCTTGCCATAACCTTATCTGGACTATTATATTCTTTCTCTATTTCAATAAAGTATTTTCTTGCTACCTTACCCTTTTCATTCCTGGCCAACATACTTAATTCTTTTGCCATATCTAATTTAAGTACATGATCTTTCATAGGTCTGCCACCTTTAGGTTTTACTGTTTTTTCAGTAAAACTCATATAATCAACATTTTCAATAAAACCATAGTCTAGCATTCTATGAATCCAATCATTATACCTTTCATTAATCTCTAAAAATCTATGTAGCTCTCTACCACTAACTACAGGCTCCATATTTTCATTTTGTGTAACTGCTATTAAATCATTCATTTATCTGCTCCTTTTCATTTTTCCTAGAACATGATAAAATCAACATACGGATAGTTGAATTATCAACGTTCTTAATTTTGCCTTTAGATATTGCCGTATCTAAGGGCTTTTTGCTTTCTGTTATTAAATATCTAATCATTATTTTTTACCTTTCTTTTTCATATGTTTAAAATACAATTCATCTTGTTCCTCATATCCGTTTCTATACCTCCATAATGCACAATCTTTTATTTCACAATTTGCAACTTCATTTTTATTTCCTGCTGAACATTCTAAACATTTTTTCTTAATTGCTTCTTGCTTAGTCAATCTTTTACTAATCATATTCTTTTAATTTCCTTTCTACGCTCTAAAACGTATAGCCTGTTACCTTTTTTCTTACCTAACTTAATTTAGACATATAAATCCTTGCCTAATAAAATTAACCTTCTTAAAACTCAAAATAGAGCCTTATTTATTATCCTCTTGTTTTTCTAAACCAAAATATTCATAAACTGCCCTAGCTGATACACGGCCACGCAAAACTAAAAATCCTTCCGCTTCCAATTTCTCATTTACCTTTCTAATAACTTGATATGATTTAGTTTGTTTTACTTGCATTAGTTCTTGAATATCTTTAGCATTTAAAAATTGTTTTTCCATTTCCTCCTCCTAATCTTCCATTATTTCTTTTACCGGTATTTCTAAAGCCTTAGCAATTTTACCAGCTGTAGTCGTACTACATGACTTCCCACTCGTAACAGATATTATTGTTTGCCTTGAAATTCCTGATAATTCAGCCAGTTCTTTTTTTAAAATATTCTTCTCTGCCAAATACATATTAATTTTTTCTGGACTTAATTTCAAAATATTCACCCCTCTTCCAATATTCTTATAGTTACATTGTAACTTTGCGAACATTATTAGTCAAGACTTTAATTGTATTATTAAATATTTATTGTAATTACAATTTTCTTTTAATATAATTGTATTAGAATGAGGTGATGTAATGAGTGAAACCATAGGAGAAAGAATTAGATATCTGAGAAAAAAAAACAATATGACATTGAAAGAATTATCTGCTGTTACTGGAATTTCTCATGCTTCTTTATCAAAATATGAGAATAATAAAATTACAAATATCAGTTCTAAAAACATTGAATCTATTTCTAAAGCTCTCAACGTTTCTCCAGAACTTTTAATGGGATGGAAAAAAATAACTCAAAACGAAAAATTGATTTTGACATTAACTGAAATGACTAAAAGCAAAGAATTACGTTGGCAAAATCTAGCTTCTTCGTTTGTTTCATTAGAAGAAATAACTAATCTAAAAAAATCCAAGGGTCTTGAAATAATAAATTTTTACGATGTTATAAAAAATAGAATGATAGATGCGGTAGAAGGCAGCTCTAAAAATACAATTGAATATTTATATGGTGTTTTAGAAAAATTTAATATTGATAAAAGCTCTTTAGATATAGAAAATTCTTTTTTTGTACATGTTAAATCCACATATTATTTATTGAATTTTTTTTCTCTAAATAAAGAAACAAACTTAAATTTAAGATTATTTATTAGACAACATGAAGATACAAAAATCATAGATACTTATGATACTTATTTAGAAATAACTGATGATTCTGATAATTATTTAATTGCTTTATATAATTCTATATTAGATATTTATTCAAATAATCCTAACCGATCTACAATGACAATAATTGATAGCCTAATCGATGAACTAAAAGAATTAAAAGAAGAAGATTAACCATGCCATCATATAAAAACGAATCAAAGACTAAAAATAAATGGTATTGTAGCTTTTACTATACGAATATTCAAGGAGTTAGAACTAGGAAGAAAAAAGAGGGCTTTGCTACTAAGAGGGAAGCTGATGAATGGGAAAGAAATTTCCTTGCTAGTGTAGACTATAGTCCGGAAATACCCCTTAATGCCTTGTATGAGCATTATATTGAGGATTTAAGCCATAGACTTAAGGAAATGACTATGTATTCTAAAAAGTTTATGTTTGAAAAGCATATACTACCTTATTTCAAAGATATGCCTATAAAAGATATTACTCCTATTAAAATTAGGAACTGGCAAAATCAAATTATGAAATTGATTAATGAAAAGACTGGCAAGCCTTACAGTGAATCATACTTAAAAGATATTAATGTTCAGTTATCAGCAATAATGAATTATGCAGTAAGATTTTATAATCTTAAAGAAAATCCAATACATAAATCTGGATCAATGGGTAAATCTGGTTCAGATGAAATGAAAATATGGAGCCTAGAAGAATTTAACCTATTCAATTCACATTATGAGGATAGGCCATTAATTCATGTAGGCTTTAATATATTGTATTGGACTGGTATGAGATTAGGTGAGTTACTGGCTCTTACTTGGAATGATATAGATTTTAATAATCAAAAAATCAATATAGATAAATCATTTCAAAGATTAAGGGGCAAGGATATTATTACTTCACCAAAGACAGAAAAGAGTATTAGAAAAATACTTGTAAATAAATCTGTTATAGATGAACTCCAGGAACTTAAAAATAAAACTTATAAACCCAAAGGTACGGATAGAATAATACCCCATACTAAATCAGCATTTAGCAAGGCAATGAAAAAAGGTGTTGAATTGTCTGGACTAGAAAAAATAAGAGTACACGACTTAAGGCATAGCCATGCAAGTCTATTAATACATCATGGTGTTAACATAGTTGTAATATCAAAAAGATTAGGGCATGAGGAGATTGAAACGACTTTAAACACATATTCTCATCTATACCCTAATCAAGAAGATAATTTATTAAATTTAATGGAAAAGATTGAAAAGAGTACAAACTGATTAGTAAATGTACTCTTTTTTATATCTTAAAATCATGAACTAAAATAGCAACTCTAAATTAATAGTACGTTTTTAGTACGTTTGATATATCAACAAAGCTTATAACCCTGTATTTAACAAGCTTATTTATCCATACTCCATTCAACACCTTCCCTAGTGTCTTTTAAGGTTATTCCCATTTCCTTTAATTCATCTCTGATTTCATCTGCTCTTTGGAAGTTTTTGCTCTTTCTTGCTTCCTGTCTTTCAGCTATTAGTTTTTCCACTTGTTCATCTAAGGACTCTTCTTTATCTTCTTTATATAAAATTCCTATTACATTAGCTAATTTCATTAAAGAGTTGTAAATATATTCTACTAATTCTTTTGATGATTTTTCCTTTAAAGTACTATTTGCTAGTTTTACTAATTCATAAATAGAGGATATTCCGTCAGCTGTATTCAAATCATCATCCATTGCCGTTTCAAAATCCTTTATTATTTCATCTACTTTTTTAACAGTATCTTTTTCTTCTTCTGACAATTTTCCTTCAGTTGTTTTTAATAGTTTCTGTAAATTTTTCTTTCCATTATAAAGTCTTTCAAGTCCATTTTTAGTTTGCTCCATTACTTCTTCACTAAAATTTATCGGTTTTCTATAATGAACTGAAAGTAGCCAAAATCTTACAATTTCCAAATCATATGATTTTCTTATATCATTTAAAAGGAAAAAATTCCCCTTTGATTTACTCATTTTTTCATTATCAACTGTAATCATGGAATTATGCATCCAGTAATTAGCAAATTTTTCATCATGTAATGTTTCTGACTGAGCTATTTCATTTTCATGATGAGGAAATTGTAAATCCTCTCCTCCTGCATGAATATCAATTGTTTCTCCTAATATTGAACCTGCCATTACTGAACATTCTAAATGCCAGCCAGGTCTACCCATTCCCCAAGGAGATTCCCATGCAGGTTCTGTTTCCTCTTTTCTTTTTTTCCATAAGGCAAAATCCATTGGATTTTTCTTTTCATCTGTTACAGAAATTCTAGCACCGGCCTGTAATTCATCTATATTTTTTTTAGATAGCTTGCCATAGTCCTTAGCTTTTGTAATGTCGAAATAAACATCTCCATCTACATTATAGGCTGCACCCTTTTTCTCTAAGCCTGAAACAAAATCTATCATAGGCTCTATATATTCAGTTGCTTTTGGATGAATTGTCTTATCTTCTAAAAAGTTTAATTCTCTAGAGTTTTCCAAATATGCATTTATATATTTTTTAGTTATTTCTGAAAATTCAACTCCTTCTTCTTTTGCCTTATTGATTATTTTATCGTCAATATCTGTAAAATTACTTACATATTTTACATCATAACCCTTATATAAAAAGTATCTTCTTAAAGTATCAAATACAACCATTGGTCTTGCATTTCCAACATGTATAAAATTATAAACCGTTGGTCCACAAACATATATACCTACTTTTCCTTCTTCTATTGGTATAAACTCTTCTTTTTTTCTTGTTAAAGTATTATATATTTTCATAAAATTCTTCCTTTCCTTTTTAATTTTCGCTATTTAATATATTTTTTCTAGTATTTAAATATAAAAATTTCACTTAATAACTATAAGCCCAGCTTTAATTTAGACTATAATAACTATTTATTATTCATATCTCTAATTTTACTAAATATCTCATATAAGCTGTTGACCAAATTGACTTGCTGACCTACCTACGATTTATTCCATAAATCGGGTTAGCTATTAGCAGGCTACGTTTGCTAAATCATAGATTTGGACTTCGCTGCATATTGAAGCCCTAGTCAAAATCTTTGATTTTGGAACAGGTCTTATGCAACCTGTTGACCAAGGTTCACTTAGTTTCAACTGTCTGCTGACCTACCTACGATTTATTCCATAAATCGGGTTAGCTATTAGCAGGCTACGTTTGCCAAATCATAGATTTGGACTCCGCTGCATCTGACCTACCTACGATTTATTCCATAAATCGGGTTAGGTCATTAAAAAAAATCGCCTCCTGCAAATGCAAGAGACGAATTTAATCCGTGGTTCCACTCTAATTGATATTATTAAATATCCACTTTATAGTTCTAACGGTTCAACCGTGATTTATTAAATCATTTAATTAGGCGCATATGCAGAAAATATATGGATTTTTCACCAACCAATCCCTCTCTAAATATATTTTACTTCTGTTTTTTCCTAATTATCCTTATATTCTATATTCTCTAAACTATAAGAGCCTAAGGCTGTTTCATAAATTTCCAAAAATATTCCAGCTCCCAGCTCTTCTCTTTTTATTTCTCCGTCTACATTTATTTCAACAGTTTCTATTAACTCTCCAGGTTTATTATAGCCGTAGACAATAACATAACCTTTATCTCTACCTTGAAAATAATCTATTGAAATATTATCCTCTTCGTTTTTCGGTGCTATTGATTCTATATAATTATACCTGTTTTTGAAAAATTTATTCTCTTCCCAAATAGTTACACTTGTAGTTTTTTCTATTTTTGAAGTTGTCTGTAGAGAGAAAATATAACTGTCTCTTTCTTTGTTGGAAAATTCCAATTTTTGTTGTTGTATTGGACCATTAACTGCAATATATTCAAAACTATAAGTCTGATTATATATGGATTTTAAATGTAAACCAATGTATATCATAAATAAAATTAATATAACTATTAATACATTAAGTATCCTTTTTTTATTTTCCATATACTCATCCTTAATAATTATTTAAAAAAATAGTCCATTTTCATTTATCTATAGCACAAATATTATTATTGTCTATATATACTTACGCTATTTTAAAATCATTTAATCTTTTTAATATACCATCTTTACCTAGTATTTGTATAACATGAACTAGTTCAGGTCCATGAACATTTCCCGTTAATATAGCTCTTACTGGCATAAATAAATTCTTGCCTTTTACCCCTGTAGCCTTTTGAATTTTTTTCATTACAGTTTTTGCAAATTCCTCATCTACTTCATCTACTTGGTCTAATTCATTTTTAAATGCTTCAATTAATGCCGGTACTTGTTCGCCACTTGCCATTTCTTTAGCATCTTCTTCTACAATTTCAATTTTATCTACAAATAAAAATTCAGATTGCTCTACTATATCCGATAATTTAGAAATAGACTCTTGGAAAGTTAAGGTTATTAATGCTAATTTATCTTCAGATATATCCTCATTAATAAAACCAGCCTTTACTAAATATGGTTTTACTTTTTCTGATAGTTCTGGTATTTCCATAGCCCTTATATAGTGACCATTAACCCAATCTAATTTCTCCTTATCAAAAACTCCACCAGATTTTGATACCCTATCAAAAGAGAATTGTTTAATTAATTCATCTAAACTTAAAATTTCTTCATTTGTTTCCGGTGACCAACCTACTAAGGCTAAGTAATTAATTAGCCCTTCCGGTAAATATCCCATTTCCCTAAAATCTCCAACTGATACATCTCCAGTTCTTTTGGATAGCTTTTTACCGGATTTACTTAATACTGTTGGTAGGTGAACATATTCTGGCGCTTCCCATCCAAATGCTTCGTATAGATATACATGTTTTGGAGTTGATGGAAGCCATTCGTCCCCTCTAACTACATGGGTTATTCCCATTTCATGATCGTCTACTACTACTGCAAAATGGTAGGTTGGAAATCCATCTGATTTTATTAAAACTTGATCATCCATATCATTAGTATTAATTGTTACATTTCCTTTTATTGCATCATGGAAAGTAATATCCTTATTAGCTGGAAGTTTCATTCTAATTACATGGGACTCCCCTGCTGCAACTCGTTTTTTTGCCTCTTCTAATGATATACCTCTACAAAGTCCATCATATCTTGGAACTTTTCCATCGGCTTTTTGTTGTTCTCTTACCTTGTCTAATCTTTCTTGAGTACAAAAACAATAGTAAGCCTTGCCTTCTTCTAATAATTTATCAATATATTTATTGTAGATTCCTTGTTCTACCCTTTCAGATTGAATGTAAGGTTTACAATCACCTTTACTTACAGGTTTACCTTCTTCGTCAAGAACAACACCCTCATCTACAGTTATACCTGCCCAAGAAAGTTCTTGTAGTAAGTTTTCAATTGCTCCCTCTACATATCTTGTTCTGTCTGTATCCTCTATTCTTAATAAAAATTTCCCACCATTTTGTTTTGCATATAAATAATTATATAAGGCAGTTCTTAAACCACCAATATGCAAATATCCTGTTGGACTTGGTGCAAAACGTAATCTTACATCACTCATAATTTTCTCCTTTAAAAATAATCATATAGTAATAGTTTATCGGTTAATAAGCATTTTTGCAATAAATTACCTTTTAAAATCTTAATATTATTGTATATTTTACTCCAATGATTACATGATAAAATATTATATAGTATATAGATTAAATATTATATGGTTTATTAACTGGTTAATCAATAAAAGTGAGGTATCTTATGCAATTTATAGGAATTATTTTAGTTCTAATCGGAGCATTTTCCATTTTAAGTTTGTTTACAGATATTAATATGTGGTACAGCCTATATGATTTCTGGCCAATAGTATTAATAATTTACGGTATTTACAGAATTATTAAAAAACAAAAGTCTACAATTACTTCCTATTTACTAATAGGCCTTGGTGTCTTATTCCAATTAGATAATTTACATCTTTTAACTCCAAAATTATCGACTTTAATTTGGGCTGCTACCTTAATATTAATAGGTGTTATTTTAATATTCCCTAGTAAATCAAGAAAAAATAAAAGTAATTATGAAAAAAATTCAAAATATAATCCTTCAAATAAATATTATTATGAAGCTTCAGATTATTATGATGATGTAAATAAAGACAAAAACAAAAACTATAGCTATAAGGAAAATAAGAAAAATTATGAAAACAAAAGTTATTCCTATTCAAATTATAGTTATGGAAATAATAAGGGAAATGACACTACTTATGACTATAGGGAATATAATTCTCAAGTATATGAAGATGAATTTACTGAAATAGAAAGTAATTTAATTGATTTATCCTATACTTTTGGAAAAAATAATATAAAGGTTTTAAGTTCTTCCTTTTCTGGTGGAGATATTTCTACAACTTTTGGCGAAACAACTTTAAATTTAAAAGAGGTTTACCCTGCATCTCAAATTATTGAACTTTATTGCAATGTATATGTTGGAAATTTAGAATTAATTCTACCAAAGGATTGGTCCTATGTTATTATTGGAAAGACAAATGAAGAATTTCAAGTTAGTAATGAAAAATGTACTTTAAGAAATTTTTATAAAAATATTTTAGGTGAATTAATAATCAACCAATAAAATGTAAACAAAGACTTACTTTTCTAAGTCTTTGTTTTTATATTGTATCTTCAAACTTTATATTTCTAGAAAATGTAATTTCCTCTATTAAATGATTATAGAAACTTTCTGAATGTTTTCTATTAATTTCTGCAATTTTTCTTGCTTCTTTTGTATAAAGTAAGTTATAGACTTTTTTTAGTTTATTGTTGTATTCCTTAAAAAAAGATCTAGGATCCTCTTTTTTTCCAATATGTACTATATTATTTTCGTTAACAGTATAAATAGGAATATTTACATAACCTTGGTACAGTAAAGTCCTAGCAATACCAATAGCCCCTGTTACATCTAATTTATCTGCATCAAAAATTATTTTAGCCTCTATTGTACTAGGTTTATTATTAGTTCTATATCTGTGAGATACTATGCAGTCTTTTACATGTTGACAGTCTCTTTCCTTCCATCCTATTTTCTTTAAAAAAGTATAGGCAATTTCTCCCCCCTCTTTTGCATGACATTTTTCAGGATTTTTAAACTGAATTTTCCTACCTATGTCATGTAGTAAGGCAGATGCAATTACAATTTTTTTATCAGCCTCTTCATAATTATTGACTATTATCTTAGAATAATTCAAAACTCTGTAAATATGTTCAATATCATGAGCAGAATCATCCATGAATTTTAACATAAATTCCTCTATAATTTTTTCTTCTTCTACCATTTTATCTCCTAATATACCTATATTAAATTAGTACAAACCTCAAGTATTCGATATAGTAATATTCATAGCAAAATCACTTTTAACAGTATTTGTTATTTTTTCTAATAGGCTATATATTCTACTTGTTTCACCTTTTAACACCGTAGACATATCTCCAATAATATACTCTAAATTGGATTTTTTTATTAATTCTAATACTTTCTCCACTTCTTTATTTACCCTATCTTTTCCTAAAGGATAAAAACTAAGTTGACAGGAGATTAATTTTTCTTCTTGAATTTTACACATACAAATCCACCTATTTTCCCCTTTTCTTTTTCAATAAGCTCATTTTCTAAATTAAATTCATCTTCCTTAACTGTTGGTGAAATATATAAACATTCCTCCTTTTTAACAAAACTATTTTTATCTAATTTTTCAATTTCTTCCCCTGTTTTAAACCTTGCTTTTTCATAAGCCGTTCCCTTAAAAATATTACTACTATAAAATTCTTGCCATTCTCCACCTTTTTGAATAGTTCCTATTATTATTGAGCCATTATTTTTTGTAACTCTTTTAATTTCCTCATAGGCCCTTTTAGGGTCATAAATAAATTCAAAAGCTGTCATAGATATTGCTGCATCAAAATAAATATCTGAAAAATCTATATTGTAACTACTCATATTGTAAAATTCAACGCTTTCGCCCTTGTATTTACTTTTGGCCTTGTCTAACATCTTTTTAGATATATCTATTCCCACTACCTGACAACCTAATTTAGCCAATTTATAACTAATATTTCCAGTACCACAACCTATATCTAAAATCTTCATTCCCGGTTTGGGATTTAAACAATTAAATAATAGGTCAGTTTCTATTTGGTCTACAAATTTCCCCATTTTTGTCTTGTACCATTCATCATAACCTTCATAAAATTCATCAAAAATAATTTCCTTCATGCCTACCCTCTTAATTTTAAATTTATAATCACTTTATTTTTTAATAATATATATTTAATCTTAATTTCAAACTTTCTATTATTAATTTTTATTCAATCAATATTATTATACTGTATCTTGACTAATTTATAAGTACTAGTATAATAAGATATATGGTTCTTTTTAGAACTAATAGAGGTGTATTATGAATAATAATTTTAATATGTTAGTAAACTTTAGGCAAATAATTAAATTCTTTGAATTTAGTCTACAAGATATACGAAAAAAATATAATTTAACAAAAATAGAAATGGATATTATAAGTTTTCTATACAATAATCCAGGTTATGATACTGCATCCGATATTGTAGAATTACGTATGTTGCAGAAGGGGAATGTTTCCCAAGCTGTTGATTTATTAATAAAAAAGGAACTTTTAGTTAAAAAAACAGATTCTCTAGATAAAAGAAAGGTCCATTTAATTTTAACTGAAAAATCTGCTAATATAACTGAAGAAATTTCTAATGCTAAATTAAAATTTAAACAAGAGATTTTTAAAGGTTTTACTACTGAAGAATTAAACACCTTTAACTACTTAAACAATAAAATTGTTAATAATATAAAAACGGAACTGGGAAAGGATGAACAAAATGAATGAAGATAAAGATTTTTTAGGTACTGAACCTATTGGAAAGCTACTTCGAAAACTAGCTATTCCAACAGTTGTCGCCCAAATAATAAACATGCTATATAATTTAGTAGACCGAATGTACATAGGCCATATTCCAGGAGAAGGTCACCTTGCTTTAACAGGCCTTGGTGTGTGTATGCCTATTATAATGATAGTTTCAGCATTTGCTGCCTTAGTTAGTAACGGAGGTGCTCCAAGAGCATCTATTTTTATGGGGAAAGGTGATTCTGAGTCAGCAGAAAAAACATTAGGCAATTCCTTCTTTTTACAAATAATAGTTTCTATTGTTTTAACTATTATTTTATTAATTTGGAACAGGGATTTTCTTATGGCCTTTGGAGCTAGTGAAAATACTATTGAATATGCTGTAGACTATATGAACATATACGCTATAGGTACAATATTTGTCCAACTTACTTTAGGAATGAATGCATTTATTACTGCTCAAGGATTTGCAAAAATAGGAATGTACTCTGTACTTATTGGAGCTGTAACAAATATAGTTTTAGACCCTATATTCATATTTGCTTTTAATATGGGAGTTAAAGGAGCTGCTTTAGCTACAATAATTTCCCAAGCACTATCTTGTATATGGGTAGTTTCCTTCTTACTTGGTAAAAAGACCTTCTTGAAAATTAAAACTAAATATTTTAAGCTTCAAGCTAATATAATAATACCTAGTTTAACTTTAGGTTTAGCTACCTTTATTATGCAGGCAAGTGAATCTATAATATTTGTTGCTTTTAACTCATCTTTATTAAAATACGGTGGTGATATAGCCGTAGGAGCAATGACTATTTTAACTTCTGTTATGCAATTTGCTATGTTACCTTTACAAGGTTTAGGGCAAGGGGCTCAACCTATAATCTCCTATAATTATGGAGCAAAAAATAAGGAAAGAGTTTTGTCCGGATTTAAATTACTTTTAAAATACAGTTTAATATATTCAATTTCCCTATGGGCTTTTGTTATGATATTCCCAAAATTATTTGCTAGTATGTTTACAAATAATATTGAACTTATTAACTATACTAAAACAGCCTTGCGTATTTATTTAGCAGTACTTTTTATATTTGGAATTCAAATAGCCTGCCAAATGACCTTTACGTCCCTAGGAAATGCTAAAGAGTCCATAATGGTTGCAATTACTAGAAAATTCGTATTGTTAATTCCATTTATATATATAATGCCTAGAGTTTTTACATCTAATAAGGCTTTTGCCGTATATGCAGCTGAACCAGTTGCAGATATTTTAGCTGTTACCTTTACAGTATTACTATTTAGAAAACAATTTAAAAAGGCCTTGGCAAAAATATAGTTCCTATTGATTAAATAATTGAAAGAAAAAGACGATAGTTTAAAAACTATCGTCTTTTTTAAATTCATCAACGTATTTTTTACTTGACCTATTCATTTCCTCTGAAAATTTAGAATTGTATTTTCTTTTGCAAAATTTTCCTATCCAATTTTCAAAAGTATCATTTCCTATATTGTGTCTAACTAAATCTACTAGCTCTTCATCCTTTAAGTCCTTATAAGTATTTTCATGAACTATGGTTTTAATACTAGGTCTTTTTGGTTTATTTCTTCTAACCTGACTTTCTGTAGGATAACCATAAACTACCATTGTAATAGGAAGTACATTTTTAGGTAGCTTTAAAAGTGCTTTTACCTTCTCATAATTTTCCAATATATCTCCAATGTAACAAGAGCCTACTCCAAAGCTTTCTGCTGCAACTACGGTGTTTTGTGCTGCTATTACCGTATCTGAAATTGAAAGGAGCATATCACCATATCCTAATTCTCTAGGATTACAATTTCCATAATCATAAAGGTCATACCATTTTTTATAATCTGAACAAAACACCAACACCAATGGAGCTTTTGCTATAAATGGTTGATTATCACATAGAATAGCCAGTTCATCTTTTATTTTTTGATCTGTAACTTTTATTATTGAATAAAGCTGTTGGTTTCCTGCAGAAGGAGCCTCAATTGCTGCTTTTAAAATTTCATTTGTTACTTCTTCGGAAATATCTTTTTCAATATATTGTCTTACAGATTTTCTATTTTTAATTTGTTTTACTATTTCATTCATCTATCTATAAAATGTATCCAAATATTTTAATTCTGCTGAAATTTCCTTCATTACTTCTTCTATTGCTTCCTGTGAAGAAATTTCTTTGTTTACCATTTCTTTTCTTGTTGAATATTCAACTATATTATCCGCTGCACCTTTTCCAACGGTAATTCTAAGAGGAATACCTATTAAATCCCTATCGTTGAATTTTACTCCGGCTCTTTCTTTTCTATCGTCTAAAAGAACTTCTACACCTTTTAAAAGTAATTCTTCGTAAATTCTATCTCCTAATTCTCTTTGTTGCTCATTTTTTGTATTAACGACAGTTACAATAACATGATAAGGCGCTACTACTAATGGCCAAATTATTCCCTTTTCATCATGGTTTTGTTCAACTACTGCTGTAACAGATCTTGTAACGCCTATTCCATAGGAGCCCATGTAAAAATACTTTTCTTTTCCATTTTCATCTAAATATTTCGCATCTAAACTTTCGGAATATTTAGTACCTAGTTGGAAAATATTACCAACTTCTATTCCCCTTGCAGATTTTAATACAGAGCCTGTATTAGGGTCAATGTCTCCCTCTTGAATCATCAATAGGTCTTTGGCAATTTCCCCCTTAAAGTCCCTACCGAAATTCGCATATCTATAATGATGGTTCTCTTCATTTGCTCCAATAACAACATTACGCATTTCCGTTAATCTTGAATCAATTATAATTCTAACATCTTCTGGAGTTTTTTCCGTTGGTCCAGTAAATCCTGGAACAGAATTTAAAAGATTTACAATTTCCTCATCGTTCATCATGCCAATTTCATGTTCTGGAACTCCTAAATAAGCAACTAATTTTGACATATTTAATTCCCTATCACCTGGAATAAATACCAATACTGGTTTACCTTCAACAATTAAATCTATTGCTTTTGCACAGTGACTTTCTGGAACTCCTAAGTATTGTGCAACATCCTCTATAGTTTTACAATTAGGTGTTGTTACTTTTTCCATAGGTAAAATATCTATATTAGAATCGTCAACAGAATAATAAACCTCTGCCTTCTCGTCAGTTGCAGCAAAGTCACTATCTTGGCTATAAAATATTACTCCCTCTCCAACTTCTGAAAGGGCAATAAATTCATGGGAGCTATTTCCTCCCATAGCACCTGCATCTCCTGCTACTACTTTATAATCCAGCTTTAACCTGTCAAATATGACCTCATAGGACCTCCACATATTCATATAGGCTTCCTTCATAGTTTCCTCATCGGTGTCAAAAGTATAGGCATCCTTCATTAAAAACTCCCTAGCTCTGTTAATTCCAAATCTAGGTCTTTTTTCATCCCTGTATTTTGTTTGGATTTGGTAAATATTTAAAGGAAGTTGCTTATAACTTTTAACTTCACCTTTTATTAAAGTAGTGAAATATTCTTCTGCCGTTGGTCCTAAACAGAACTCCCTTGAATTTCTATCTCGTAATTTAAACATTTCCGGACCAAATGTAGCCCATCTACCAGATTCATCCCAAATTTCTCTAGGCTGTAAGGCAGACATTAATATTTCCTGAGCTCCAAAATTATCCATTTCTTCCCTAACTATATTTTCAATTTTTCTAATAACTCTATATCCTAAAGGTAAATAAGAATAAATACCAGCAGCGGATTTTCTTATCATACCAGAACGAAGTAACAATTTATGACTTGCTATTTCTGCATCAGCTGGATCCTCCCTAAGAGTAGGCATATAAAATTTAGACATTTTCATAATAATAACCTCCATGTTTTTTACTATTGAATTCTTTTTCTATTTATATACAAATATTTTTAATACTTTTATAATTAAAAAATAACTTTTTAACCAATCTAGATTTTACTTTATAAATTGGATTATTCCATAAAAAAAGTCTCTCACCTTATTAGAAGGCGAAAGACTACGCGGTACCACTTCATTTAATCATATTGATTATCTCAAAAGCTATAAGGCACAACCCTGTATGTTTTCATACATCCTCGAAGATAGGTTCATTAATTTCATTTAAAAGTTTCCACCACCCACTTTCTCTCTAAAAAAATCCATTAACTACTATTTCTTTTCTTTGGAATAAATTGATTTTATCATAGGTCCATATTTTTGTAAACTTTATTACCAATAGTTCCTTTTCCACTTCCTGTTACTCATAATAGAAACTATTAATAAAATTATCCATCCTATTATTGTCCAACTTACTAGTATACATAAGAAAAATAATGGAATTTTCGCATTTCCCCTACAGTTAAAAAATGGAATAAATAAAAATAAAATAATAAACAACATACCAATATTAATTATTTTATCTCCTAAAAAATATAAATCGATCTTCAATAATTCCGATAAATAATATCTTGCAGGTTCTACTAAAACTGTTGATAATACTAAGGCCATAATTGTTACTAAGATATTATAGATAATATTTCTTATTCTTTTCCATATTCTTTTTCGTCTTTTTTTCTTTTCTATTCTTTCTTCTATTAGCTTTTCATTAGAATAATCTTCCATTCTTTTTTTATTGTCTTCTTGGCGAAAATTATAAAACTTGCTTTTCGATTCTTCCTTAAATTCTTCCCTAACTTCTTTATCTTTTCTTGACTCATTATTTATATAGGATTTGTCAAAGTATTCTTTTTTCTTTGATTTATTTTTCTTAATACTATCAAAAAAATTATAGTCTGACCTTTCAAATAAAATTCTCTTCTTAGTATCTTCAAGGTCATCTTCAACATTATAGCTTATAGTTTCATCTGTATATTCACTATTAACTTTCTTGTCTTTACCAGTACTAATATCTATTTCTTCTAATTCTTCTTCAACTTCATCCCTTGATAAAAACTGACTGAAATCATACTTCTCGTCCTTTTTTTCCATATCTGTTTCAATTTCATAATATTCAATTGTCTGTGTACCTTGCTTTTTTTCATTATTATTTTCTAATGTATTTTCAATTGGTTTCCCACATGAAATACAGAATTTATAATCTTTTTCTATTTTTTCGCCACAATATTTGCAACGCATATTAACTCCTTAAAATAAACAATTATTTGATATTAAACAATTATATCATAAGAATCTTTCATAAATAGTTACATTATTTCAAAAATTTTAAGAAAACTGATAAAATATTATAATAAGGGGTGATTTCATGGATAATTTATTTTTAAATAGACGATCCGTAAGAAAATTCAAGAATATAGAAGTTGAAGAAGAAAAAATTAATAGAATATTGGAAATTGCATTAACTGCACCATCCGGAAGAAATAAAAAACCATGGGATATTATTGTCATAAATAATAAGGAGCTTATTAATAAAATTGCAGATGCCAGACCTGAAGCTATTAGTTTTCTTAAAAATGCACCTTTAGCTATGGTTGTTGTTATGGACCTAGAGTCAGGTACTGCTATTGCCGATGGAGCTATTATTGCTTCCTATATACAGCTTGCAGCTGAACTTGAGGGATTAAAGACCTGCTGGGGACACGCTTTTGAGAAAATCAATTTAAAAGGCGAAAATGTTGAGGAAAAAATTAGAGAAGTATTAAATATTCCTAAAAACAAAAATATACTTTGCACTATAGGAATCGGTTATGGTGATGAAGATAAAAAACCTCATGATTTAGATAAACTACCTATGGATAAGGTACATTTTAATAAGTATTAAATTCAACTGATATTTGTTGATAATTATTATCAAGTATTGTATAATAGAGATGAATATATTAATAATCTCTAATAATTTTTGTAATATATTTATCTTGTTTTTATTTATAATAGTTTTACAGAAAAAAGAACACTTTTTAGTGTTCTTTTTGGCTTTTTACCTTATTCTCATTTAGTGGAAACTTAAATGTAAAGGTACTTCCTTTACCTACTTTACTTTTTATTTCAATTGTACCATTATGAACTAGTGCAACATGTTTAACAATAGCAAGGCCCAGTCCTGTTCCCGATTTTTTCCCTCTGGCTTTATCTACAACATAAAATCTTTCAAAAATCCTATTTATATCGGATTCTTTTATTCCTATACCAGTATCGGATATTTCCAATACACAATTTTCATTTTCCCTATATAATTTTACCCTTATTATACCATAGGGTTTATTGTATTTAATTGCATTAGATAATAGATTATTAACTAAGTCCTTGATTTTATTTTTATCAGCAAAAACTTCAAAATTATCCAATTCTTTTAATATTTTAACCTTTTTCAAAGAAGCAACATTTTCTATACTTTTTACAAGTTCCTCTATAAATTCCCCTATATAAAAATGTTCTTTTTCAATTTCTATTAATGTAGGGTCATCATATTTTGAAAGGATTATAATATCATTAATAGTCATTAATAACTTATTTGCATCTTCCCCAATTACTTTTGCAAATGATTTAGCTTCTTCCTCTTTGGCTAAGCCTAATTCTATTAATTCTGCATAACCCATTATTGAAGTTAATGGGGTTTTTAATTCGTGGGTTACATTTGCTGTAAATTCCGACCTGATTTTTTCAGCATTTTTATATTTTTCCATAGAATACATACTTGTTTTTTTCTCGTTATTTAATTTCTTTAGCATTTGTTTTAAATCTTCTTCATATTCTATGTCTAATTTATTTTCATTAAACACCTCTGAAATAATAATATCGGCTAAATAATTTAAATTATTTCTACTAACTTTTTTACTTAATATTAAATAATTTACTATAAAGGTAATTACTAATAACAATAGGATAATAAAGATGTTGTTTATTAAGATTTCATTTAATAAAGGCTTGTTTAAAATAGCTAAGAAAGTTAATAGTGCTATTAGTAAAACCATATAAATACAAAGTATTGTTTTTAATGCTTTTCGATTTATTTTTTTCATTTTAATCCACTATTTTATATCCAACATTTCTAACTGTAACTATATAATTACTTAACTCACCTAGTTTTTTGTCTTAATGTTCTTATGTGAACATCAACTGTTCTAGTTTCTCCTTCGTAATCAAATCCCCAAATTTCCTCAGTTAATTTTTGTCTTGTTAAGACTATATTTTTATTTTCAATAAGGTACAGCAACAATTCAAATTCCTTGTAGGTTAATTTTAAAACTTTATTATTTGCTGTTACAACTCTTTTATCTAAATCTATTACTATATTTTTAAACTCTACTATATTTTTAGAATCTGGTTTTTTTGAAACTCCCGTCCTTCTTAAAACCGCTTTTATTCTTGAAATTAATTCCATTACTCCAAAGGGCTTTGTAATATAGTCATCTGCCCCCATATCTAAGCCTCTAACCTTATCCATTTCATCGGTTTTAGCTGTTAACATAATAACTGGAATTTCAGAATATTCTTCACTGGATTTTAATTTTTCAAGTATTGCATAACCATCATCTTCTTCTAGCATTATGTCTAGAATTATTAAATCCGGTTTTTTTTTCAAAATTTCGTTTTTTAACTCTTTGTAACCAAGTAGACCTATAGCTTTAAAGCCACTATTATTTAAGGCGTAAACTACTAGATCCCTAATATTGTCTTCGTCTTCAACTACGTAAATATTATGCATAATCCACCTACAGTATTAGTTGTTACTGTGTTTTCCTGTTATTGAAAACTCTACCCATTCAGAAATATTTTCTGCATGATCTCCTATTCTTTCTAAGTATTTTGCTATCATTAAAACATCAACTGCATATTCAGGATTTGTGTCTGAGCTTTTAAATTCCTTAATTACCTCTTCCTTTACTTCATTAAAATAAGCATCTACCTTATTGTCATGTTCACGTATATTATCTACTAAAGAAAGATCTCCAGTAACGAAACTCTTTATACTTTCCTTTACCATTTCTATTGATAAAGCTGCCATTTTCATTATGGTGTCAAAGGTGTCATCTTTGGTAAATGTAGACATGCTTAATGTAATTTCTGCAATATCCGCTGCCTGATCTCCTATTCTTTCCATGTCTGTAATCATCTTTAAGGATGCTGAAATAAGTCTTAAATCCGATGCTACAGGTTGTTGTTGAAGTAATAATTTTAGAGCTCTCTTTTCAATAATTCTTTCCATTTCATTTACATCATCATCGCCATCTAAAACTTTTTTTGCTTTTTCTAAATCCTTATGTTTAAAGGCACTAATAGCATCTGTTATTCTTTCTGAAATCAATTCTCCCATTTCAGTTAATTCAGCATTTAGTTTATCTAGTTCCCTATCAAATTTATTTCTCATATTTCCTCCAATTAACTAAAACGACCTGTAATATAATCCTCTGTCCTCTTATCACTAGGAAAAGAAAACAGTTTTTCTGTCTTATCAAATTCAACTAATTCACCTAGTAAAAAGAAACCCGTTTTATCTGACACTCTAGTAGCTTGCTGCATATTATGAGTTACTATAACTATAGTATACTCTTTTTTAATTACTTCTAACAAATCTTCTATTTTAGCTGTTGATATTGGGTCAAGGGCAGATGTCGGTTCATCTAGTAGTATAACCTCTGGTTCAACTGCCATAGCTCTAGCTATACATATTCTCTGTTGTTGTCCTCCTGATAGTGCCAAAGCCGATTTTTTTAAATTATCCTTAACCTCATTCCAAATTGCAGCTTGTCTTAATGATTTTTCAACTATTTCATCTAGTGTTTTTTTATCTTTAATTCCATGGGTCCTTGGTCCATATGCAATATTATCATATATGGACATTGGAAATGGATTGGGTTTTTGAAAAACCATTCCAACTCTTTTTCTTAAATCATAAACATCTATTTCTGAAAATATTTCCTTTTCTTCCAAATATATATTTCCATCTTTTCTAAATGAGGAAACAAGGTCATTCATTCTGTTTAAACTTTTTAACAATGTTGATTTACCACAACCAGATGGTCCTATAAATGCTGTAACCTCTTTTTCTTCTATATTCATATTTATATTTTTTATGGCATGAAAATCCCCATAATAGGAATTAAAATTTGATATTTCAATTTTACTCATCAATAGTATCCTTTCCTAATTTTTTTGCTAATTTAGTAGACAGAAAATTTATTGCTAATATTACAATTAATAAAATAACTCCTGTAGCATATGCTTGATTAACATTTAATCCTTCACTGGATAAAGCATACATATGCAAGGCTAAGGTTCTACCGCCACTAGCCTCTCCAACTATTCGTGAAGGAACTTCTGCCACTGTACCAGAAGTATATAACAAGGCAGCTGTTTCTCCAATTATTCTACCAATTCCTAAAATAACACCTGCTAAAATTCCCGGCATTGCAGATGGAATAACAATTTTTAAAATTGTTCTAACTTTACCAGCTCCCAAACCGAAGCTAGCATCTCGTAGGGATTGGGGAATAGCAATTAAGGCTTCTTCTGTACTTCTCATTATTAGTGGTAGTATCATAATTGCAACTGTCATTGAACCAGCTAATATACTCATATTCCATTTTAAATATATAACAAAGAACAACATTCCAAATAAACCATAAACAATAGATGGAATTCCTGAAAGCGTGTCAGCTGTTATTCTTACTAAATTTACAATTTTACTTTTTTGGCTTGCATATTCAGCTAAATAAATTGCTGTTAAAACCCCTAAAGGAACTGATATTGCTAGAGCTAATACTATCATAATCAATGTATTTATAATTGCCGGCATCATCGATAAATTTTCACTTGTATATTTCCATTGAAATAATCCTAAGTTTAAATGAGGAACTCCCTTTATTAAAATAAAGGCTATTATGAAAAACAAAGAAAAAAATGTAATTCCTGTAAATAAATATGTTAGTCCTTTTATTATTTTACTTTTAGTTTTCATTTTTATTCCTCCTTTTACTTATAACAAATAATAAGTTAATTATCAGAATAAATATAAATAAGACTGCTCCTGTTGCAATTAATGCTTCCCTGTGTAAATCTGCAGCGTATCCCATTTCTAAGACTATATTCATAGTCATAGTTCGAACTCCTCTGAAAAGTCCTCTAGGAAGACGTGCTTGCCCTCCTGCAACTAAAATAACAGCCATGGTTTCTCCTATTGCCCTACCTATTCCTAAAATTATAGCAGAGATTATACCAGACTTTGCTGCTGGAAGTACAACTGTAAAAATAGCTCTTTCCTTTGTTGCTCCTAAAGCTACCGCTCCTTCATAGTAACTACTTGGAACAGCTCTAATAGCTGCTTCTGAAAGGGAAATAACTGTAGGTAGTATCATAATTCCTAAAATTATTATTGCAGAAATCATAGTTAACCCACTTCTTCCTATAATACTTCCTATTATAGGAACTACTACTATTAGTCCAAAAAAACCATAAATAATAGAAGGTATTCCTGCCATTAAACTAATACCTGATGATAAAAAAGAATATATTTTCTTAGGACAATACTTTGCCATAAAAACAGCTGTGAAAATTCCAGTAGGAACACCTATTATAATCGCTCCTAAGGTAACATAAACACTTGAAATAATCATAGGTAAAATTCCAAACTTCTCAGGACTAGAAGTAGGGGACCATTTGGTCCCCATAAGAAATTCGGATATTCCTATTTTTTTAATAGCTGGCAATCCATTTGAAAAAATAAATATACAAATTATTGCTACGGCTATTATTGATGCAAAGGTAGAAATCAAAGCTAATGTTTTAAAAGATCTCTCCTTAAAATAAAATATTTTTTTATTTTTTTCTTTATCCATATTTCCCTTCCTATTTTACTTCTTCCCAATCCATTATTTCTCCAGTATAAATATCTTTTAAATTATCTAATTTAATATCTTCAATAGGATTTTCTTTATTAGCAATAACAGCTATTCCATCTAAAGCTATAGTTGTTTTATTTAAACTTTGTTCACTATCCTTTAACTCTCTAGACACCATACCTATTTGTGCAACTCCATCATTAACTGATTGAATTCCTGTTGTTGAATCAGATAGATTAACCTGTATTTTTACATTTGAGTTAATTTCCCCATAAGCCTCTACTAGTTTTTCCATAACCGGTGTTACAGATGATGAACCTGCTATTGTAATATTTCCCTTAACATCTGATGGAGTATATTCCTTTTCTTCAGATTCACTTTTAATATATCCTTCTTTTTCAACTATATCCTGTCCATCTTTACTAAGAATATAGGTAATAAAATCATTTACCACTTCATTTGAGTCGTCATTAGTAACTATATTAAATGGTCTTGCTATTTTGTAACTACCATTTGCTACATTTTCACTGCTAACTTCAACACCGTCTATATTTAAAGCCTTAACTGTGTCATTTAAAGAGCCAAGTGAAATATAACCTATAGCATTTTTATCTCCTGCTATAGCTGTCATAACAGCTTCTGTATTATTTTGTATAAATGCTTCTTCTGAAGTTAAATCATTTTTATTTTCATCTTGAACTCCAGCAAGCTCAACAAATGCAGATCTTGTTCCAGATCCTTCTTCTCTGGAAATAACAGTTATTTCACCAGATACAGATGATGAACCTGCTCCACTTTCCTTTGAACCATCCTTTGAATTACCACACGCAGCTAATACCATTACTAAACTTAAGCTAATTGCCAATATCTTGAAAATTTTTTTCATATTCTCCTCCGTATTAATATTAATTCTTCACAATATTACTTTAAGCTAACAATGTTAAATAAAAACAGTATCTATGTTAAATTTATGTAAAATCATTTTATATATAGTTTTATATCTACAAAATAAAAAACAGAGTGAATTTTTATCACTCTGTTAAAAATATAATTATTGTAGGTTTTTACTAGATATCCAGGCAGTTTCTGTTTCACCGGTTTTTGCACTGGTGATTTTTCCATAACACCAAATTCTTCCACCATCATCGTAAATTTCCGTAATGGTAATAGCATCTCCTGCAACGGCAATTCCTACGACTTTACCACTAATACTAGAATCGTTCCTTAAGTTAGCTTTTCCACTTTTTATTTCTACGGTTTTTCCTACCCATTTACTACTATCTTTCGGTAATTCTTCCGTTTTTAAATTTGTTTTTTTCTTTTTATTATCTTTTTCCTTTTCATCTGTTGGATCAACTTGTGCAACATTGTCCCCTTCTATGGATTTTAAAAGTTTCTCTACGTCTTCACTTTTCCCAACTGCTCGCAAATAATCATTTAACATTGATGAAGCCAAGTAGGTGTTATCATTATTTATATTTATTTTCGCCTCATTTATTATTGATTCTTCAATTTTTTTCAATTGTTCCTGTACTTTTTTATAGTAGACAGAATCCTCTCTATCGATTTTAGAAAAACTATTTATTGCAGATATATACTCATCTGATTTTATTTTTTTCATACCGATTTCATAATAATTTTTTTCAACTTCTAGTTTTTCTGCCTCTTCTTTTTTATCTCTGTATGTTTTGTCTCCTGTTTTTGAAATTAATCTAGAATATATTTCTATAGCTGATTTATATTCTTCCTCTTCCATATATTTTTCAGCATCTTTAATAAGTCCCTTTTCTCCAGACTTATTAATTCCAAATGACAGTATTAAAGCAAAAATTATTATTCCAATTATACTGGCTATAGCAATTAATGTCTTATTTTTATATTTACTTGCCATCTCTACACCTTCCATTTATTTACTATCAATATGTATAATATACTACATATTATTATACAAAGTAAATATTATATTAATTTTTGAACAATAATTTTATCTAAAACGTCCTCTATTTGCTGTCTTTTTGCTAAATCCTTTGAGAAAGCTGTTGCTGTTGCAGAAGCCATAGCTACTTTAAAAGATTCTTCTAGGCTGGAGGTTCTTATATAAGTTGCAATAAAACCTGCTATCATTGAATCTCTAACACCTTCACTTCTTACCTCTTCTCCTTTTACACCTTCTCCTTTAAAAGCATGTCCGCCACTAAATAAATAAGCTCCCTTTTCACCAACTGATATTATTGCATGTTTTGCACCTAGTTCCAATAATTTAAAGCCATACTCTACTATTAATTCTTGAGAGTCCAGCTTTACATTAAACATTTTTTCAACATCAGATAAATTAGGTTTAATTAATAAAGGACCTCTTTTTATAAATTCCTTTAACTGTTTAGGTTCTGCATCTACTATAAATTCAGCCTTGTTTGCCTTACATATGGAAATAATCCTGTCCTGTAAATCCTCATCTAAAGAAGGCGGCATTGTTCCCATCATTATTACTGTATCCCCTTCTTGGATTCTGGACATAAAATATAAAAATTCAGTTTCTTCGTTTATAGATACATTAGGACCTCTTCCATTTATAACAATATTTTGATTAAGAAGTTTAATATTAATTCTCGTTTCATCATCTATTTCTATGAAAGAGGTGTTTATATCTTCCATTTTCAACCAGTCTTTTACAAATTCCCCAGTATATCCTCCAATAAATCCAGTAGCTACTGAAGGCATACCTAGTCTTCTAAGTACCCTTGCTACATTTATAGCCTTACCACCTGGCACCCTTAAATCATTTGTCATTCTATTTGTAATATTTGGTTCTATTCCATCTACTTCTACTAGTAAATCCATTGATGGATTTAAAGTTACTGTATAAATCATAATACCCCCACACTATTTTATAATGTCTAATAATATAAATATTATTGGTTTAGATATTAATACTGAAAGTAATTCTGCCGCTGTTACAGATATAAAAATCGTAGAAAATACCTTCACGTACTTATCCCTTTTAAATTTATCCCATAATAAAGCTTGTATAAAATAAGCCTCTATTAATAATATTATAATCGTTGTTAAGATAATTCTAAAGCTAAATTGGTCATATAATATAATTTGCATACTTATAACTATATTACTTAGAAGATAAACTAATAATTTTAGTAAAGCTATTAAGCTTGTTGTATATATTGTTATTGTTTTTGTCGTTGCCTTGTCTATATTAGGTATATAATTAAAGGTTAGCACCTTTAGCGATAACAGGGGTCCTGCAGCTGTAATGCATAAATTTAATATAGTTCCTAAAATCATCACTATAAAACCAATGAATTTTCCAACGGTTTTTCCAGCAAGAAATACTCTTACTATTGAAAAAGTAGGTATTATTAAGGCTATAGTTGTTAAAATTATAAATAGATTCAAGTACTTACTTTCACCTAAAATCATTTGTTTTACTGACTTTTCACTTTTCTTATAAATCAATTCCTGACTTTTCCTAATTTTAGAAAATACTTTATTTGTATATTTTTTTACTATATTTAAATAATCTTTAAAATTTCTTTTTTCTACATTAGTCTCTATATTATTTTCTTTTGAATTATTATTTGTTTCTTTCGAATTTGTATCTTTTAAATTACTTTCCTTAAATAAATCGCTAACTACTCTAGTACTATCTTTATCTTCATAATCTATATTTTCAACGTCTTCCTCGTTGTTTTCTACGACTTCTTTGTTTACAAATAAATCCTCTAGTCTATTACTATTTGTTTTTTCTTTATTATTAAATTCTTCTGGCTCTTTTTGTTCACTAGCTTCTAAATTATTCCTATTATTTTCTACTTTTGATTCTTCTTCTAAGTCAACTTCTTCATCATTTTTTAATGCTGAATCAAAAAATTCCTTTATATTAAATCCACACATTGGACAAAACTTTGATTTTGAAGGTATTTTTTTCCCACAATTTGGACAATACATTCTATCACCTCTTTTAATAAAACTATTATAGCATAGCATTTCTATTAAAAAGATTTTGTAGCTTTTTTGTAATAATTAAAAGAGCCTAACTTAAGTTAGACCCTCCTTTTAAATTCATAAAATTTATATTTTAATTGATTTTTATTATCGAAAAACTCTTCCGATTCTGATACTATTTCAAAGTTTTTATCTTCTAGTAAATTTGGTATATGGGTATCTACTTCCTTATACTCCTTGTCTGCAATTGTAATTATTGCTTTGTCAATATAATTCCATAGAGTGTTTACTAAATTCCCTCCACCAATTAAAAACTCTTCTTTTTCTTTATTAGGATTTATTTCTTCTAATTTATTTTTTAACTCATCTATTGAAGATACTGCTATACCTTCCTTTAAATCCAATTTGTTTCTAGTTAAAACAATATTTGTTCTATTAGGCAACTCTTTGGAATTTGGCAATGCTTCAAAGGTTCTTCTTCCCATAATTACAATATTGTTCATAGTTAGAGCCTTGAATTTTTTTAAATCATCACTTATATAAAATAGCATGTCACCATTAAGGCCAATTCCAAAATTTTTATCTGTTGCAACTACTAATGTTAATTTCATTATAATATAAATGTACCTTTTTTAGAATTTTCAATAATTTTTGTTAGTCTTTCCATAGCTCCTTCTTCTAGCCAGTTAAATTCCTTGTGCATTATTCTTATAACCATAAAGCCATTTTTAGCACTAATTATATCAACTAAGCTATCTTTCAAGGCTGTAGGCAAAGCTATAGTAGAACTATCATTGATTGTTTCGCTTTTCTCTATCCAATAATCTATTGGAAAACCTACTTTTATATCCTTAGGATAATTTTCCAAGGTTATTTTTCTTTCCTTTGTAAATTTTCCTAATCCATCATATACAAAAATCAATTTGTTTTCCTTATTGAACGCTGTTAGCATTATATCTTTTCTAAGATTATTTAAATCATCCACTGAATATCTATTATCAAAAGCTCCTAATATTTTTTTAATATCTTCATCTTCTGAAATATCGTAATCTATAAAATTAAATCTTTGATTATAATCTACATTACCTTCAAAATAAATTCTTATGGATTTTTTTAATGCTTCTATTTGTACTTTCTCTTCTTCTCTTCTTACAAATATACTGTTTGCCATAATTCCTCCTAAAACAAGCCTTCTCTAATACTTACCATTTAAAATTCTTGCAATATGAACTCCACTTGCCGACGCCTGAGACAATGAATGAGTTACTCCTGAGCCATCTCCAACACAGTACAGACCCTTAACACTTGTTTCAAGATTTCCATTTACTTCAACTTTCGAATTATAAAACTTAACTTCAACACCATATAATAGGGTGTCTTCGTTGGCCATTCCTGGAGCTATTTTATCTAAGGCATAGATCATTTCAATAATATCATCTAGTTGTCTTTTAGGTATAACTAATGATAAATCTCCTGGCATAGCTTTTAAAGTAGGTCTTGTGAAACACTTTTTCATTCTTCTTTCATCTGACCTTCTTCCCTTTATTAAATCTCCAAATCTTTGAAGTAATACTCCTCCACCTAACATATTTGACAATCTAGCTATAGATTCTCCATATTCGTTAGAGTCTCTAAACGGTTCTGTAAAGGTATTGGAAACAAGTAGTGCAAAATTCGTATTTTCCGATTGTAATTTAGGATCTGAATAGGCATGGCCATTAACAGTAATTACTCCATTAGTATTTTCAGCTACTACTTCTCCATATGGGTTCATACAAAAAGTTCTTACTAAATCATTGTATTTTTCTGTTTGGTAGACAATTTTACTTTCATATACTTGATCTGTAATATGTTTAAATACCTCTGCTGGTATTTCTACCCTTACTCCAATGTCCACCTTATTGCTTTGTAGGTTAATATTTTCTTGTTCACAAATTGTTGAAATCCATTTTGAGCCGGATCTTCCTGCTGAAAGAATTAAATCCTTACAATTAAATTCCTGTCCCTTATTTGTAGTTATTGTAAAACCCGTATCTGTTCTTTTTACAGTTTCTACAGTTGTTCTCCAAATCATATCTACTTTAGGCTCTATATATTTACATATTTTCTTTAAAATTTCTATATTTCTATCAGTTCCAAAATGTCTTACTTTTGCATCTAATAAGTGTAAATTATTTTGTAATGCTAGGGTTTTTAAATTACTTGACGCTGTTGTAAATAATTTTGAATCTCCATCATCAAATTCACATAAAACCGAGTCAACATATTCCATTAACTCTATGGCTTTTTCATCTCCTACGAAATTGTGTAAATCCCCTCCAAAATTATTTGTTATATTATACTTTCCATCTGATAAAGTTCCAGCTCCACCAAAACCACTCATAATATTACATGGAACACAACTTATACATTTATCAACTTTACCAGCCTTTATAGGGCATATTCTTTTATCTATAGGATTTCCCATATCTATCATTAAAATTTTTGCGTCTATATCTAATTTTGTAAATTCATAAGAAGCAAAAACTCCACTTGCCCCTGCTCCGACAATTACTATATCATAATTATTATCCATATTTCCCTCCATTTACACCCACAGTATTATATATTCTTTATATTATAAAAGCAAGCATTTTAAAACCATTTTTTCTTTTTAAAGTAAATAATCATTATAACCATTAATACTAAAGAAATCAACCAGAAAATCGGATAGGCGTATTCCCATTCCAATCCCTTCATATATCTAAAATTCATTCCAAATACACCGGATAAAAACGTTGTAGGTAAAAATATTGTTGACCAAATTGTAAGTATTTTTGTAATGTCGTTGGTTTTATCGCTAACCATATTGTTTACTATATCTATCATATTAGATGCTAATTCCTTATATACTTCAATACTTTCAATAACATCATCTATACTGTCATTAATATCCCTATAGTAATATTTAGTTTGTCCCCCTTCTTTTTCTTCACTAATATCATACATATATTTAACTAAATTTTTAAAAGGGGTAATGTATTTAATCATATAAATCATATTTCTTCTTAATAAATATAACTCATCTATTATATCATAATCATTATTTTTTATAAGTTCTAAGTCTAATTCATCTATTTTGTTTTCTATTTCCTCAAATACATTATAATAATTATCTACTATTTCATATATTATAGAAAATAAAAGTTTATTTGCTGAATTAAGATTATCCTTATTGCCTGTTAAAAGTTTTTTATTTAACTTAGAAAATAATTGATTATTCTCCCTGGCTATAGTAATTACTAGCTTATCCTTTATAAATAAATACAGATCATCATATACTATTAAATTTTCGTTTTTTTCATCTAATTCAAGTAAATGCAGGACCATAAAAATTAAATCGTCGTATTTTTCAATTTTTGTTCTTTGAGTCTTTTCAAAAATATCCTCTAATATTAATGGATGGATATTTAATTTTTCATTTAAAACCTCAATGTTTTTTTGAAAATCTCCTCCTTGTAAATTTATCCAAGAAAGATTTTCTCTGTCTATATAAAGTTCATCTATTCCCTTAAAAATCTCCAATTCAACCTTATCTTTTACAGTCAACACTTCTATGCAACCACTTAAAGAGTTTTTATTCACATCTAGCTCCTATATCTTATAATTCATACTTTATATTATAATAGATTTTAATGATTAATACCTATCTTTATGCTAAAATATAAGTATTCTTAACATATAGGAGTTTATATGGAAAATTTTTCAAATCTATTTTTAATTTTTATAACCTATAGCTTTCTTGGTTGGATTGTAGAAAGTGTTTATTGCTCACTAGGGGAAAAAAAAGTCATTAATAGAGGCTTTTTAATTGGTCCCTATTGTCCTATTTATGGATTTGCTGCTGTTTTAATAATTGTATTCCTGTCAAAATACAAAAACGATATTTTACTTTTATTTTCATTAAGTGTTGTTTTTTCTGGAATTATTGAGTATATTACAAGCTATTTGCTAGAAAAAATCTTCAAACTTTCACTATGGGACTATAGTAGCCATAGATTTAATTTAAATGGGCGAATCTGCTTAAAAAATCTGATTTTATTTGGAGTTTTGGCTATTTTAGTTATAGAGTTTATAAATCCTGTAGTAGAAACAATTTATAGTGCTATTCCAAAAATATCGGTAGTAATAATTTTTGTTATCTCCTTAACCTTGTTTGTAACAGATTTAATTTTAACAGTTATTGCAGTATTGGATATTAAGGAATTAACAAATACAACTTTAAACTTAGACCAACTTACTATTGTTAGAGATGGTTTTCTAGAAGATCTTGAAAATAAAGGAGAAGATTTTGTAGAAAGTCTAGAATTTAAAGGAGAGAGTATTAAAAATAATCTAGGAAATAAAACAGCCTATATTAAAAATACAATAAAAGTTAAAAGTAATAATGTACTTGAAATGATTTCTAAAAGAAATAAAATCAAATTAAATTTTATACATAAAAGATTTATTGAAGCCTTTCCTAATTTAAAGCCTTTGGAAAAAAATAAATCCTTTAATCTTTTAAAAAATAAATTAAAAAATTTAAAAAAATAATCTTTGTGTTTCCACAAAGATTATTTTTTATTTAAATATCCCAAATTTCATTAGCATATTCTCTAATTGTTCTATCGGAAGAGAACTTTCCTGCATTTGCAATATTCTTTAATGATTTTCTAGCCCATGATAAACTATCCCTATATTCCTTATCAATTTTTTCATGTGCTTCTATATAGGAATGGAAGTCCTTTAATACAAAATAAGCATCTGGTCTTTCATTTTTATTTGCAATTAAGCTATTGTAAATCTCTAAGAACATATATGAACCATTGTCATTTATTTTATCTGATTTTAGAATATCTACAGTTTCTTTAATTACTTCATCATTTAAATATAGTTTTTCAGGGTCGTAACTATCTTCAATTGCTTTTAATTCTTCAACCTTTGCACCAAATACAAAGTTTGCATCCTCTCCTGCTTCTTTGAAAATTTCAATATTTGCACCATCATAAGTTCCTAAGGTTAATGCACCATTTAACATAAATTTCATATTTCCAGTACCGGAAGCTTCTTTTCCTGCTGTTGATATTTGTTCTGATACATCTGCTGCTGGATATATTTTTTCACCATAGGAAACCCTGAAGTTTTCAACAAATACTACTTTTATTTTCTTAGAAACAACAGGATCATTGTTAACTAATTTAGCAATTTCATTTATAAATTTAATTATGGACTTAGCTCTAAAGTATCCTGGAGCAGCCTTACCTCCAAAAATAAAGGTTCTTGGAACTAAATCAATTTCAGGATTCTTTTTAATCTTATTATATAAATAAACAATATGAAGGGCATTTAATAATTGTCTTTTGTATTCATGTAGTCTTTTTACTTGAATATCAAATATTGAATTAGGGTCAATATCTACTCCTTCATTTTCTTTAATATATTTTGCAAGTCTTACCTTATTGTTATACTTAATTTCATTTAATCTTTTTAAAACTGTTTCATCATCTAAATATTTTTCAAGTTCCTTAAGTTTAGATAAATCCAATATCCAATTATCACTACCTAATAATTCCGTAATGTATTTAGATAATTCCCTATTACTATAAACTAACCATCTTCTTGGAGTAATTCCATTTGTTTTATTTAAAAACTTACTTGGATATAGTTTATACCAATCTTTTAAAGTATCTTTTTTTAAGATTTCAGTATGAAGTTCTGCAACACCATTTACTTTTATTGATGTATGAATAGCTAAATTAGCCATTTTCACAGTTCCATCAGATACTATTCTCATTTCCTCTATTTTTTCCTTAGTGTATTTAGCTTCTTTTAATTCTGCTATAAATCTTCTATCTATTTCTTTTATAATTTCAAAACATCTTGGATTTACAGTTTCAACAATATCTACACTCCATTTTTCCATAGCCTCTTGTAAAATAGTATGGTTTGTAAATGCAAAAACTTTTTTTGTGATTTTCCAAGCCTCATCCCATGACAGGAAGTTTTCATCTAATAAAAGTCTCATTAATTCTGGAATTGCCATAACTGGATGAGTATCATTTAATTGAAATATATGATACTTACTAAAGTTTTTAAACTTAATGTCCAGTGGAAAATGTTGTTTATATTTACTTACAATATCCTGTATTGATGCAGATACGAAAAAGTATTGTTGTTTTAATCTTAAGATTTTTCCTGCTTTTTGACTATCATTTGGATAAAGTACCCTTGTAATATCCTCTGCCCTATTTTTACTAGACATACTATCGTCATAAAGAGAATTGTTGAATTTAGAAAAATCAAATCCGTCAATAGCTTCTGCTTGCCATAATCTTAAGGTGTTAATATTTTTATTTCTATATCCTATCATAGGGGTATCGTAAGGTACAGCAAGAACCTTTTGGTCTTTAAAGTTAACTATTTTAGTATCTGCTTGTTTTCTTAATGACCAAGGATCTCCTAAAGCAGTCCAATCGTCGCCTTCTTCCATTTGAAAACCCTGTTTAAAATATTGCTTAAAAAGCCCTTGAGAATATCTTACTCCGTAACCTTGTAATGGCAAATCTTCAGTAGCTGCTGATTCCATAAAACAAGCGGCAAGTCTTCCTAAGCCTCCGTTTCCAAGAGCTGGATCTTCTTCAATTTCCTCTAAAGCAGAAAGTGAAATTCCCAATTCATCTGCTATTTCTTCAGCTTCGTTATTTAAACCATAGTTTAAAATATTATTTCCAAAAGATCTACCTATTAAAAATTCTGCTGAAAAATAATAAGCATTTCTTCTTTCTTTATTTTTTTTAGTTGTTTTGGCCCAATCTTCCTTTATGTCGTCCATAACCATTATAGCCGATGCTTCATATTTTGCTTGAGGACTAATTTCATCTATGCCTTTCCCAGTTTTATATAAAACTATGTCCTTAATTTGTTCTACTATTCTATCTTTTTCCATATTAAATCTCCTAGTTCCTTTTTATATATTTATATATTTTAATAGTTTATTAGTTATATTATAAACATTATTCTTTTTTTGTCTAATAAAACACTATTATGATATAACTAATTTAAAAATAGTGCAATATTATACACTTAATTTGAAAATAGTATAATGTTATAGTATTATTAACATATTCTAAGATTGGAGATTTGTAAATGCTAAAAAATATTTATGTTATTTATGGTGGCGTCAGTGTAGAGCATGAAGTTTCACTATTAAGTGCTACCAATGTAATTAACAGTTTAGACAGAAATAAATATAATGTTTACCCTGTTTATGTTGACAAAGAAGGAAAATGGATTCCTTATGGTAAATGCAATAAAAAAATAGAGAATTATAAGGATTTAATTGTTGAAACCAACCATTCTTTGGCAAGTTCAATCAGCAACTTTTTAATTAACTGTTATAGAGAAAATGAAGATAATGTAATATTTCCAATTATTCATGGAACATACGGAGAAGATGGTGTGCTACAGGGATTTTTAGAAATGTTAAATGTACCTTATGTAGGAAATGGAGTTCTTTCTTCAGCCCTATGTATGGATAAGGCCATAACTAATCAACTATTTGAAGAGAATAATATTCCACAAGCAAAATATCGCTTATTGGTAAAAGAATATTATGATGAAAATGATAATGAGAAAATAAACTCTATTGTAGAATACCTAGGTCTTCCTATTTATGTAAAACCTTGTAACGCCGGTTCTTCTATTGGTGTAACTTGTGTTAAAGAAAAGGCGAATATTTATTCTGCAATAGAAACCGCTTTTAAATATGACAATAAAATCCTGTTAGAGGAAGCTGTTTTTGGAGATGAATTACAGGTTTCCGTTATTGGAAATGAAGAGCCTATAGCTTCATTACCAGGGATTTCTAGAGTTCAACAGGAGTTCTATAATTATGAAGGTAAGTATTTTGATGATAATACTATTCATATAGTACCTTTTGAACTAGAGGATGGGGAAACAGAATTTGTTCAAAATCTAGCAAAAAAAGTATATACTACATGTAATTGCTCAGGTCTTGCAAGAGTAGATATATTTTTAAGGGATAGTGACAGAAAAATGCTAGTAAATGAAATAAACACCTCTCCTGGCATGACTAACCACTCTATGACAACTATGTTATGGAAGGTTACAGATAATTCTGAATTTTCAGACCTACTTGATAGATTAATAGTTTACGCTATTAAAAGATACGAAAAAAACAAAACTTTAGTTAAGGAAATATAAACTATGATAGAAAAAAATCTTATTGAAATAGCAAATATGTGTTCTGGAAAAATATATAATTTATCCCATAATGAAATTTCTATTAAGGGAATTTCAACTGATTCACGTACAGTGGAAAAAGGTAATTTATTTATACCCTTAGTTGGGGAAAATTTTGATGGTCATGAATATGCTCTTTCTGCTATTGAAAAAGGTGCGTCGGCCATACTTTGGGAGAAAAAAAGATTTTTATCAAATAATGATATTCCAGTTATATTAGTAGATGACACATATGAAGCCATGATAGACTTGGCTAAAAATTACAGATTGTCTTTAGACTGTGAAGTTATTGCTATTACAGGCTCTAACGGAAAAACAACTACAAAGGATATTTTATCAAGTATTCTAAAGGAAAAATTTAAGGTACAAAAAACTCAAAAAAACTACAATAACGAAATAGGGCTACCTAAAACCATTTTAGATTTAGATAAGGATGTTGAAGTAGCAGTACTCGAACTTGGTACAGAGGATTTTGGAGAAATCTCTTTTTTAACCGATATTTGTAAACCTGACATAGCCTTAATTACAAACATTGGGGATTCCCATTTATTAAAATTAAAAACCAGGGAAAATATTGCTAGGGCTAAATTAGAAATATTAGAAGGTTTAAAAGACGATGGTATCTTCTTTTATAATGGTGACGATACTACATTAAAGGAAATTGTAAAAGAATTTATTTTACCGGAAAGAACCTTTACCTATGGTCTTAACCAAGACAATGATTATGTAATAGAACCCTTAAGTTATGATGGTTCTGGAGTGACTTTTTCTTTAGAAGATCATCTATATACGATTCCTCTACTGGGAAATCATCAAGTATATAATGGTGGTGTTTCTATTATAATATCGGAATTCTTTGGACTTGATTATTCTACTATAGCAAAGGGACTAAAGGATATTAATTTAACAGGAATGCGAAATGAATTAATTCATATGCCTGACTTTGATATTTTAAACGATAGTTATAAATCAAATCCACAAAGTTTGGACTCTTGTTTAGATATAGTCTACACCTTAAAAAATTACGATAGAAAAATCGCCATAATTGGAGATATGTTAGAACTAGGGGAAAATGAAGTTTTAATACATGAAAGAATCGGTGATGAAATAAATCCAGACAAAATAGATTTCCTATTTACCGTTGGAGATTTAGCCTATAATATATACAAAAAAGCTAAGGATAATTTTCCAGAAGATCATACCCTTCACTTTGATAGTAGGGATGAATTAATAAAGAATATTACTAAGTATATAGTTCCTAACACCCTTGTAATGGTAAAGGCTTCAAGAGGAATGCGTCTAGAATATATTGTAGAGGCCTTAAAAGAATATTCTAAATTATGATTATATTTATAGACGGCGATAGTTGCCCAGTAATAAAAAATACAGTTAAAATCGCAAAGGAAAAGAATATTGAGACCATTATTGTTAAGGATTATAACCATGAACTAAATATAGGATATGGTAAAGTAGTAACTGTTTCACAAGAATCCGATGCGGCCGATATATATATTTTAAACAATATATCCAATGAAGATATTCTTATTACTAACGACATTGGACTTGCTTCAATAGCTTTAAGTAAAAAAGCAAAGGTCATTGGTTTTAATGGTAACTTAATCAATAACAATAATATAGATTTCCTTTTATTTACTAGACATGTTAATAAATTAAATAGGAAAAACAATATTTTTAATAGTAAAACTAAAAAAAGAACTAAAAATGATGACCTTTCTTTTGAAAAGTCCCTTAATAAATTAATAGAAGAAAATTTAAACAGAAATACTATTTAATAATATTTCTGTTTTTTATTTTATGTAAAATTACTTTAAAAAGATTAATTTTTTTATATAAAGCTATGCTTTTCATATAACAATATTGTATAATAATAAAATACAATAGAAAGAAGGAGCTTTAACAATATGCTAATTGGTGTTTTGAAAGAAATAAAAAATAATGAAGATCGTGTGGCATTAACACCTGCTGGTGCTATGGCTTTAATTAATGCAGGACATGAAGTATTAATAGAAAAAAATGCTGGTTTAGAATCTGGCTTTCCAAATAAAGAATATGAAGAAGTAGGCGCTAAAATTATAGATGATCCGGCTAAAGTATGGAATTCGGAAATGGTTATAAAGGTTAAAGAACCAGCTAAGGAAGAATATAAATTTTTACATGAAGGTTTAATTATATTTGCTTACTTTCATTTAGCCCCTAATAATGAATTAACCGATGTTTTTTTAGAAAAGAAAATTACAACTGTTGCTTATGAAACTGTACAATTACCTGATGGTAGTTTACCTTTATTAACACCTATGTCAGAAGTAGCTGGTCGTATGGCAACACAAATTGGTACACAATACCTTCAAAAAACAAATAAGGGCTCTGGTATTCTATTAGCTGGTGTTCCAGGTGTAGAACGTGGAAAGGTAACTATTATCGGTGGTGGAGTTTCCGGTTTAAATGCAGCCAAGGTTGCTATAGGCCTTGGAGCTAGAGTTACTATATTAGATGTTAAAACCTCTCGTTTAGCAGAGCTGGAAAATATTTTTGGAAATGGAATTCAAACCCTTATTTCCAATCCTTACACTATAAAAAAATCCGTTGCTGAAGCTGACTTAGTAATAGGTGCAGTTTTAGTACCTGGAAAACGAGCACCAATACTAGTAACTGAAGAAATGGTAAAAAGTATGAGACCTGGTTCTGTTATTGTTGATATTGCAATTGACCAAGGTGGAATTTTTGAAACGACTGACAGAGTTGGTACCCATGATAATCCAACTTATATTAAACATGGTATAATCCACTATGCAATTACAAATATGCCTGGGGCAGTTCCACGTACTTCAACTTACGCCTTAACTAATAGTACCTTGCCATATGCTTTAGAAATTGCTAATAAGGGAATATTAAAGGCAGCCTCGGAAAATTCAGCTATTTATAAGGGAGTAAACACAATAGATGGAAAACTAACAATTAAACAAGTAGCTGATGACCAAGAAAAAATTTATACACCTTTATCTAGTTTGTTATAAAATTCAAAAGGAGCATTTATCTTTATCGATAAATACTCCTTTTTTATATTAATAACTTAATTTCGCAATTACTTATTTAAAAATCCTTAGGAATTAAACCTATCTAAATTAAGTAACCCTTCTTGTTTTGCAATTACAGTTGAGCAAACAGCATCTCCTGTAATATTAATAGCAGTTCTTGCCATATCTAAAATTCTATCTATTCCCATTATTAAAGCTATACCTTCCGTTGGTAATCCTACTGAGTTTAATACCATAGTCAAGGTTACCAATCCTACTGAAGGAATTCCTGCTGTTCCAACAGATGCTAGCGTAGCAGCTAAAATAACCGTTCCATAGTCAGCTATAGAAAGATTTATTCCATAGGCCTGTGCTATAAAAATTACTGCAACACCTTGCATTATTGCAGTTCCATCCATGTTTATAGTAGCACCAAGGGGAATTGTAAAAGATGATACCTTTTTTGAAACTCCCATTTCTTCCAACTTGTTTATATTAAGTGGAATAGTAGCATTTGAACTTGCTGTAGAAAAAGCAAAACCCATAACTGGAGAGAATTTCCTTAAAAACTTAAATGGATTAACCCTAGCTAGTGCAAATAATAATACCAAGTATACTAAGAATAATTGTATTCCTAAACCGGATATTACTGAAATCATATATTTAAACAGCGGTGTAATAGCATCTAAACCTATATTTGAAAAAGTTCTCGTTATTAAAGAAAATACTCCTATAGGTGCAAATTTCATAACAAGCATGGTCATATCCATCATTATATCGTTTAATTCCACCATTATATTGGCAAAACCCTTTGCTTTTTCTCCTAATCTTGCAAGTATTATTCCTACAATTAAGGCGAATATAATAATTTGTAACATTTCTCCATTAGCCATTGCAGATATTGGATTTGTTGGAATAATATTTAAAATAGTTTCTCTCATATCCATACTTTCGGCAACTTCTCCTACGCCTGTTTCTGGCAAGGGTAAGTTTAAATTCAAGCCCGGATTTATTACACTAGCCACACCTAAGGCTATTGCTATAGCTAAGGCCGTTGTTACTAGGTAAAATGCCATGGTTTTTATTCCAATTTTTCCAAGTTTCGTTGTATCTCCCATACTCATACTTCCTGTAACTAAAGAAGCGAATACCAGTGGTACAACAAGCATTTGCATTCCTCTAATAAATCCTTGCCCTGTTACATAAAGTACACCTTCTACAATATATTTGCTAATAAATTCACTCGTAGAAAATTTATTTATAATAATTCCTAAAATTGCCCCAGTAATTAATGCTATAAAAATTTTACTGGTCAATCCTAATTTTTTTCTTTCCTTTTTTTCCATTTCCTCACCTACTTATTTATATAATCTTTTAATGCCTCTTCCCATTTAGGAAATTTATAGATATTTGTAATACTTAACAGAAAATTATCTAAAACTGAATAACTCGGCCTTCTATTGAAATCAGTATGATTATCTACTTCCTCAACATCAGCCTTTATATTGGTTAATTCCAAAACTTTTTCTGCAAATTCTTTTCTACTACATTTTCCCTCACAGGCAGCATGATACAAGCCATAATCGTAGGAATCTATAATCTCTAAAATAAATTTAGCAAGTTCAATAGAACTAGTTGGACTTCCTATTTGATTTGAAGCTACAACTACCTTTCCATTTTTCTTTGCTTCCTCAATAATATTTTCCACATACTTGTTTCCACCACCATACAACCAAGAACTTCTTAAAATAAAGTAGGTATGGGAAAATTGCTTAATATATTCCTCTCCTAAGGCCTTTGACTTTCCATATACCGTTTGAGGATTGGTTAAGTCATATTCTCTGTAAGGACTTTTACTATCTCCACTAAATACATCATCTGTTGATAATTGTATAATCTTTGCATTAATCCTATTAGCAGCTATTGCTAAATTTTTAGCTCCTATGGCATTTACCCTAAAAGCCATTTCTATGTTTTCTTCACACATTTCAACATCTGTTAAACCTGCACAATTAATAATTATATCTGGTCTATTAATATCGACAAAAATATTTACTCTTTTTGAATCTGTAATATCAACTTCATCAATATCTGTTGCAAATATTTCATAATCCATTGGATTTAATAACTTAGTTAGTTCTCTACCAATTCTTCCATTTGCTCCTGTAATCCAAACCTGCGTTCCATAAGCCATAATATTCTCCTCCTTAATTACAATATAATGTTTATTATACAATAAAATCAATTTTTATAATAATTTATATATTAATTTTTTTATGTATGTTAAAATAAAACCAAGTAATTATACCTTACGATTTTAAAATATTAACAAAATTATTCAAGATACAGGCTTAAAACTATTTTACAAGGAGGGACTATGCTCTTATATACATGTCAGGATATAAAATCCTTAGAGTCAATTGAAAAATATGGAAGATTTATTAATAAGAAGAAATATATAGAGGACCATTTTGATGATATTTCCGATATTTTTCTTAGATGTTACGATTGGTTTGTTAAAGAAGCAAATAAAATAGTTCCGAAACCTTCTGATGTAGAGTACCCAATATGGTGTAGTACAAGTGTTGAAGCTACTTTTAGGCCTACTGAAACAGAAATAGTCTATATACTTGATATTCCTGATAATGAAATAATACTCTTTGATGGAGGAAAATGGGACTATGTTCTAAATCTTATTTATCTTCCAAAAAACGAAGAGGATTTAATAAAATACAGGAAAAATCTTAAAGAAAAAGGTATAAATAGTCAGTACGATATTTTTAATAGTAAAATTTCAAACTTCTATAAAGAAGAACAAGAGGAAATAATATCAAGTTGGCATAGAATTTTTGATATTAAAGATTCTACAAATTTTTCTTTACAGGGAAATATTTGGGAGATAAAAAAAGAAAATATTTTAGAAATAGTAGAATACGGTAATAGTATTCCCCTTAAATATTATTTAAAAGAAAAAAACCTAATTATATAATAAAAATAGGAATGAATTTTATATAAAATTCATTCCTATTTCTTATTTTAACTAATATAGTCTAAATATTTTCCTTTATTAACATTACCCTCATAGCATTTAAGACTGCCAACAAAGCTACTCCTACATCGGCAAAAACAGCCATGGACATATTTGCATATCCCATTACACCTAAAATCATAACTATTACCTTAACTCCTAGTGAAAAAACAATGTTTTCTATAGCTATAATTTTTGTTTTCTTAGAAATTTTCATGAATAAAGGAACCTTATTCATTTCTTCACCCATAATTGTAACATCACTGGATTCTATTGCTGCATCTGAGCCAAATTCTCCCATTGAAATACCTACATCTGAAAGTCTTAAAACAGGTGCATCATTAGTACCATCACCAACAAAGGCAACCTTACCCTCTGCCTTGTTTTTTATATCTTCAAAATTACTTACCTTATCCTGTGGTAGTAATCCTGCTTTAAATCCATCTAAATTTAGTTTATTAGCTATGTCATTAGCTACTTCTTCCCTATCTCCTGTTAGCATTAATAATTTTTTTACACCAAGATTTCTTAAATCCCTTAATGACTTAACAGTATCATCTTTAATAGAATCATTTATTTCTATTGAGCCTATATATTCTTTTCCAATTGCTAAATATAGAACTGTTCCAATGGAATTAACTTTTTCCGCTTTTATACCATTTTCTTCTAACAGTCTTTCATTTCCTAAAAGAACTATTTGATTATCTAATTTACCTGATATTCCTCTACCTGGAACTTCTGTAATGTTTTCAATATTTAAATCCACTTCCCTTGGATAATATTCTTTTATGGATTTTGCAATAGGATGATTTGAATGTTCTTCCAATTTTTTTGCTACTTTTATAATTAATTCTTCATTATTATTTTTACCAATTATATTAGTAACTTTAAATTCTCCCTTTGTTAAAGTTCCTGTTTTATCAAAAATAATTGTATCAACTTGAGACATTGTATCTACATAGTTTGAGCCCTTTATTAGTATTCCATGTCGTGAGCCAACACCAATTGCTGCAAAATAAGTCAATGGTACCGATAAAACTATTGCACAAGGACAGGAAATAACTAAAAATGTTAAAGCTGTATATACCCAATCCTTAAAGCCAGCACCAGTAATAAGTGGTGGGAAAATTGCAATTATCGCTGCTAAAATAACTACAATTGGAGTATAGTATTTTGCAAATACGGTAATAAAGTTTTCTGTTTTAGATTTTCTACTACTTGCATTTTGTACCATTTCCAGTATTTGACTAACTGTTGAGTCCTTAAAACTTTTTTCAACTCTAGCTTCTAAAACACCTTCACTATTAATTGAGCCGGAAACCAATTCATCACCTATGTCTACATATACAGGAATAGATTCTCCTGTAATAGAAGAAGTATCTAAGGAGGAGCTACCCTTTATTACTAGCGAATCTACCGGAACTTTTTCCCCAGGTAGTATTCTTATTATATCTCCTGTTTGTAAAACCTTAGGGTTTACTTTTCTTACAGTATCTCCTGTTACTAGATTACCAAAAGTAGGTTTCATTTTAACTAAGGACTTTATTGACCTTGTAGATTTATCAACAGCTAAATCCTGTAAATATTCCCCTACAGAATATAGCAACATAACTTCTATACCTTCTGTTATTTCTCCAATCAAAATTGCTCCTAAACTAGCAATTGACATTAGGAAGTTTTCGTCAAAAACCTCTCCCTTTAAAATATTTCTTACTGCTGTATATAAAATTTTATAACCTACAATTATATATGACGTAATTCCAATAACTGTAGAAGCCATTATATTTTTATTTTTTAAAAATATGGATATTAGTAGTAAAGCAGCAGCTGCTACCATTTTTATAATTTCAAATCTTGAAGAATCATCAGTTTCTTCTTCAACTTCCTCTATATCATAATCCTCTTCTAAGACTTCAAAACCTACATCTGGCTCTATTCTATTAACAATACTTTTAGCATTTAATAAAACATCTTCCATCTCATCATCTACTGCTTCTATTAATAGGGTTTTATTTATAAAATTCAAATTTGCAAATTTAATATTAGGTATATTTTTTATTTCCCTTTCAATTTTACCTGCACAATTTGCACAGTTTAACCCTCTTAAATATACAACCACAAGCTCACCTACTCCCTTATATGATCTAAACCACTACTAATTATTTCCTTAATATGGTCATCATCTAATTGATAATATATTACCTTTCCATCTCGACGATTTTTTACAAGTCTACCTTGTTTTAAAACACGTAATTGGTGGGAAATTGCTGACTGACCCATGTCTAAAATAGTAGCCAAATCACTTACGCATAATTCCTCATCCTCTAAAGCAATTAGAATTTTCAATCTAGTTGAATCGGAAAACAATTTATAAAAATCTGCTAAATCATAAATATCCTCATCTTTTGGCAGGTTTTCAAAAACCTTTAATGAAGTGTTCTTATCTATAAAATTTCCATTTTCCGATAATATTTTTTTACAGTCCATATTTCCTCCTCATTTTAATATATGAATAGTTGTTCATTTGATAATTCAATTTTAATATATCTATTCCACTTTGTCAACATCTTTATAACTATTTTAAAATATTAATTTTTTGCATATTTTACAAAATTATAATATAGTTTTAGAAGGAGGGCTTTATGAACAAAAATATAAAACGATTTTTAAGTTATTTAATGGTATTTTCTTTATTAATTTCAATTCCAAGTACTTCCTTGGCTAATGAAACTAATAACGATAATGGTAGCTTACCGACTACTTCAACTCCCATAGTAGGAAAACCAACAACTACTATTTATCAAATGAAGCAATGGGCTAAAAGTAAAGGTGCTAATCAATTATTTATTGACTTAGCAAATGATTTCTATAATATATCCCTTGCAAGAGGTGTTGATCCAGCTGTAACCTATACACAATCGGCCAAAGAAACAAATTTTATGAAATTTACCGGTGTTTTAGATGCAAGCTATAACAATCCATGTGGAATGAAAAATTCCGCTGGTGGTGGCGACTATGATGGAGAAGCTCATAAAAGATTTAACTCTTGGTCTGATGGAATTTATGCTCAAGTAGATCATTTAGCATTATATGCCGGAAAATCCGATTACCCTAAATATTCTGCCGATTTACACAATTGGTATATTGAAGAAGGTAATGGAAATTCTTATAATGTATCGGCTTTAAAAAGAAACGGAACAACAACTGACCCTAGACATTTCTCATCTATTTTTGGTAAATGTCCAACTGTTGAATCCCTTGGTGCTAATTGGGCCCCTAGTGAAACATATGGTGAAGATATTGTAAAGTACATGAATGAACTTTATACCTTTCCTTACTCAACAGTTATACGATATGCCGGTTCAGACAGATATGAAACAGCTAAATTAATAAATAATGCAGCAGGAATAAGTTCAGATACTATAATAATTTCTTCTGGACAAAGTTTTCCTGATACAATTATCGCTTCTATATTAGCTGGTCAATTAGATGCTAAACTATTTATTAATAAACCAAATTCCGTTACTTCAGAAATTAACTCTGCAGTTAATTCAGGTAGTATTAAAACTATATACACCGTTGGTGGAAACTCCTTACCTAGTAGTTTTAAAAATACTGTAAGGAATAAAAATATAGAAATAGTTGATATAGTAGGACCTGACAGATATGATACCTCTGCTTTAGTTGCTGAAAAATCAACAAATAATTCTAAGGTAATTTTAGTAAATGGAAATTCCTTTGCCGATTCTTTAAGTATAGCTCCTGTAGCTTTAAAAAACGGGTATTCCTTAGTTTTAACTGATGGGAAAAATTTAACAAATTCTGTAAATAAGATTTTAAATAATGCAAGTGAGGTTATTATTGTAGGGGGAGTAAATTCCGTAAGTGCTTCTATTGGAGATAATCTTAAGAAATTAGGTAAAAAAGTCTCTAGAATTTCCGGTTCAGATAGGTACACAACATCTATTTCAATAGCAAATTCATACTATAGGGAAACGGATTTTGTTTTAACAGCTTCTGGTAACAATTATGCAGATGCTTTAATGGGAACTGTTTTATCTAAAAAACTTGAAGCGCCTATCTTGTTAGTTGATGGAGATAGACTTTCTACTTCTCAAATTAACTACTTAAATTCAAATAAAATCAACACCTTGTATATTTTAGGTGGAAATAGTTCTATAAATACTAAACTTGAAGCTAGTATAAAAAACTTATTAGACAAATAGGAAAAACCGATATTGCAAATGCAATATCGGTTTTTTTATTTTGGTTCTATAATTTATGGTATTGGTGAAGGAAAATGAAAATCTTCTCCAGCACCATTTTATTTTAAAAAAAGAGACATAACAACCATTTTCCGATACAATAAATTCACCACAAAATACCAATCGGAGGTCATTATGTCTACAAATAATTATATCTTAGATTTCTTAGGAATTAAAGATAAAAACATTAAATTTATTAAATTCAATAATAACGTAAAGAAGAACAATATAACATACAAGGTTATTGATGCTAAACTTTCTTATGTTTCTAAAGTTTGTCCAATTTGTGGAAATATGGAAAAGAATACCATTATTAAATATGGAAATACAACATCAAATATTAAACTTCTTCCATTAAATGGAGATCCTACTATTCTAAGATTGAAGAAGCAAAGATTTTTATGTAAGGAATGTTCTCATACTTTTACAGCTAAAACTAATATTGTAGATGAGAATTGTTTTATTTCAAATAAAGTGAAATTACATATAACTAAAAATCTAACAATGAAAATAAGTCAAAAGGACATTGCTAAGTTAAATTATGTATCTTCAAATACTGTTTCTCGTTCTTTAGAAGCTAATTATAAGGATTTCAAAGTTAATAGATCATATTTACCTGAAACTTTGTGTTTTGATGAATTCAAGTCCACTAAAGATGCTAAGGGAAGTATGAGTTTTATCTTCTGTGATGGTGATAAGAATGATTTTAATATTATAGATATTGTTGAAAATCGAACTTTACCCTATTTAACTAAATATTTTAAAAAGTTTACTTATAAGGCAAGAGCTAGTGTAAAGCATATTTGTATTGATATATACAAACCTT
>NZ_JBASWB010000009.1:0-1826 GCF_049276255.1 Miniphocaeibacter sp. | reverse complement strand
TCCATATCGTTAGCTAGTCGACTTTTTCTAAGTTCTATTTCATCCCTAGTTCCTTTAATTTCTAAATCAAACTCAATTTCTTTAAGTCCAATTTTCTTTTTACCGTAGACGGGTAATCCGTTTTTAGCTCTAAATACATCTCTTGAAATTTCGCTAGGTTTTATTTTTAGAGGATGTAAAATATGAGCCTGATACTTTTCTAAATATAATCCGTCAATTTCTTTCATTTACCTCCTCCTCTTTTCTTTCGATATTTGTTGAGACACAAAAGGTGCTGTTGCCCTTCCGACCTCTCTACCGTCTATTTCTGACACAACAGTAATATCTCCGTTGCTTACTGATACTAATAAGTTTCCGTTTTCATCTCTATTGTTGCCAAATTTATTAAATCTACTTCCATAATTAAACATTGTACTTGTTTCCAATTGTACTTTTCTTTTCATTTTTTCAACTAATTTATTCATGAAGGCTTCCGCTTTAGCGATAGTTTTTTTGCCTTCATCTTCTATACCAATTCCAAGTCCTCTTGAGAGCATTATTCCTACTTCGTCACGCATAACTCTTGAAGGTGAACGTATAGCCGCTGCTGCCTTTGCTGCTGAAACCGCACTTCTCATTACAGATACTGCAGCATTTATAACGCCACTTCTACCTGCTAAAATTCCTCCAGCAAGCCCGGACATTAGATTTCTACCAGCACTACTGAATTGTCCTCTAAACCCATTTACACTAGAAACAGCACTACTGCACATTGTTCTAATTGCATTTAATGCATTTGTTGAACCTTGCTGCACTGTCTGAACAAAACTACTCATCATTGTTGTTGTAGTAGATTTAATACTGTTAGACATTTGAGTAATCTGTTGAGTTGTATTTGTTGCAAGTTGAGTAAACGCAGTTTTAGCTTGATTTGCTCCTTGCTGAACGGATTGAGTAAATCCATTCATCATTTGCGTTGTTGAATTTCTAACATTATTAGCCATTTGAGATATTTGACTATTAATAGAATTTGCTAAACTACTAAAGCTACTTCTTACAGTTGCAGCTCCACTTGAAACGCTTGAAGCAAAAGTAGTCATCATTGATTTAGCAGCACTAGAAACTTGATTTTTAGTATTATTAATACTTGATGTTATTCCTGCTCCTAATGAGTTCATTGAGCTTGTTATAGCACCTTTTTGACTATTGATTCCATCTGCTACAGCTTTTCCTATATTCGTACCCGCTGCTTTTGCTTGATTAGTTGCTGCTTTTAAAGAAGTTGTTATTGTTCGTATAATACTCGTTACTGAATTGCTAATCAAAGATGCAGATGACTGAATACCGCTGGCTATTGCAGTTACAATTGAAGTTCCTATAGCTGTAAGATTAACTATATTAGCTTGTATTCCCATCATAATAGCAGCAATTATATTCATTCCAACGGACATTAACATTTCTGACTGCATATTAATAGCTGACACAATAGTTGTAATTATTGTAGTTCCTATCATCATCAGCGCAGGAGCTTGCATAGTTATTCCCATCATGATTGAATTGATTATGTTTGTGCCTACCATTGAAACAGTTTCAGCTTGACTGTTAATACCTTCTATTATTGTTGTAATAATATTAGTGCCAACCAATCCGATGCTTTCTGTTTGTTCGTTAATGGAAGTTGCAATTGCTGTAATTAAATTTGTTCCTATCAAAGCTATACTTTCACTTTGACTATTTACTCCTTCAATAAAAGCATTTATAAATCCGATTCCCAGTTCTGTTACTTGTTCTTGAGATTGATTGATAGTATCTACCGCACTATCAACAAGTCCTTGCGCTGCTTCTTG
>NZ_JBASWB010000008.1:0-4438 GCF_049276255.1 Miniphocaeibacter sp. | reverse complement strand
GATTTATATACAGAGAAATTAAAGTTTATTTTGGACATACTGGCTTAATGTACAGAGGTGTGTAATGTTAACTAATGCAGTAGCAACAATAATAACAAAAGTTAGACAAGGCAGAGCTGACGTATACAAGCCGTTGGAATCTGTAAAAGTGCATTGGGAAGATAGCAGGGGATATAACATCTTGCAATCATCTAGGGCATTAAATGAAGTTGATAACATAACTGTTTATATGCCGATTATAGATGAAAAATTCAAAGTAGATGATTATATCGTTAGAGGAGAAGTGACGAAAGAATATACTTCAGACAAAGAATTATTTGAAGATTTTGAAGATACTTTTATTATTACATCAGTTGATAAATACGATTATGGAAGTCCTGAAATGCAACATATAAGAATAGGGGCGAAATAATGATATTTTTTAAAGAATTTAGACACAATCCAGGAGAGATTATCGCAAAAAGAAAGTTGGAACAAGGGCAAGCTGTTCAAAAGTTTATAGACAGTGAAGTTATTAGGAGAATGTCACCATACACTCCATTTAGAGATGGAGCATTAATTGGTTCGGCAACATCTAAAACCAATATAGGTAGCGGAAAGGTACAACAACAAACACCTTATGCAAAACGTTGGTATTATGAGCCTGCCAACTTCAGCGGTGCTCCAATGCGCGGGAATAAATGGTTTGAAAGAATGAAGCAATCTCACAAAGGCGATATTTTAAGAGGAGCAGCGGCAATTGCAGGAGCGAAAACAAGATGAAAACAGTAATAGAGAGTATAAGAGATTATTTCGATAAATGTCCTTTGTTGGATGCAAATGCAAGGCTAAACATAGATTACTTAGGACTTGAAGTGGTAGAATATGGAATTTACACAGAACCAACAAATCCAGTTATAAAAAAGTATGTTGATGGAGCAGAACTTCGCCAACATACTTTTACATTTACCACAAGAAATTATCTAACAAGTGATTATGTAAAACAATTAGATAATGCAGCATTTTTCGATAAATTAATTCAATGGATTGAAACAAATAGCAAGCAAAAGAATTTACCTGTGCTTGAAGGAAACAGAGAACCTCAAAGGCTAGAAATACTAACAAATGGTTATTTAATAGCTAGCGAAGGCGGAAAGGCACAGTATCAAATACAAATGAGATTAGTATACAAGGAGGAAAACTACTAATGGCAAATTTAGAAAATATACAAAATTTAAAAGAGTTTGAAGGATTACAATTAAGAGCAGATAAAGTTTCTTTTATGGAAGCTGACGAAGAAGACTTGTTTTACAGAATGAAAGGCTTTACGGAATTACCTTCATCTAAAGAACCGGTTGAATATGAAAGAACTTACGTAGATGAAAAATCAGCTAGAACAACAACTACAGGAGTTACTTCATCAACTGCATTTACTTTGGATAAATACAAAGGAAATCCAGTTCACGAAAGAATACAAGAGGTATTTGACAAAGAATTACTAGGTGATGATGCAACAACAAATATTGTAGTTGTAGATTTCTCAAAAGAAGTTGGCGATGGATTCTATGCGTTAAAAAGAAACTACACAATAGTACCGGACACTGAAGGTGATGGAACAGAAGCTTATAACTACTCCGGAACGTTTAAAGCGAACGGGCCTTCAATAGAAGGAGTTGCAAAAATGGCGGATGGAGCGACTGACTGGTTGGCGGTATCATTTACAGAAGGCATAACAGAACCATCTGGAGAGTAATTAGGCGGCTTAATGCTGCCTTTTTATTTTGAAAGGAGATTAATAAATGGCTAAATTTAAAAGAAGAGACCGTAACGTTAAGTTAGAATATGGAAAGTTAGTTTACAACGTTGATGTAACAGATGAAGATATGATTGACAAGGTAACTAAATTCGGAGAAAGAGCGCAGAAAGCAGCGGATAAAACAGACGAAGAAGTTATCAAGGATTTAAAAGATATAGTAGATGCTGTATTAGGCGACGGAGCATACGATGCAATAGAAAAAGAAATATGCGGAGACGCAAAAGCAACAGGTTGGGATACGTTAGACATAGCTAATTATATGGTAGAAGAAATACTGTCTTTTAGAAATAAATTTGTTGAAGGGTACGGGAAAATAGGCAACAAGTAATGAACATCTTAATTGATGGACTTCCTTTTTGTTATAGAGATACTGAATTAAACACAGACTATCGTGTATGGATGAAATTTGAACTGTTATTGCAGGATAAAAAAATTAAAGAAGAGGAAAAACTAACTAAGATTATTCAATTAACTGTAAAGAGTGAATATATAGATATTAACGATATCAAAGGATTAATTGATTACTTAATATGGTTCTATTCGTGCGGGAAAGAAGAAGAAAACGACGAAGAGGAAGAATCAGACTTCAAGGAAAAGAAAAAACTAATATATAGCTTTGAACATGACGCAGATTATATTTATGCTGCATTTATGGAGTGTTACAAAATAGATTTAGTAGAAACAGATATGCATTGGTGGAAGTTCAAATCATTACTAAAGTCTTTAAATGAAAATTGCTTATACAGTAAAATTTTAGGCTACAGGTCAATGAAAATTAGTTCTAAAATGTCAAAAGATGAACAGAAATTCTATCAAGAAATGAAGAAAACATATGCTCTTCCGGACTTAAGAACGGAAGAAGAGAAAGAAAGCGACTTTGCAAACAGTTTATTTGCAGGAATGTAGAAGGTGATAACAAATTGAAAAATGGTTTAAATGTCCGAACTGCGGACAAAGATTATTAAAATACGATGAAAAAGAAGCGATAAGCAAGAAATTATATTTAAAATGTAAAAAATGTAAAAATGAAATAGAAATTAACATTAATAATAATGATAAAAAATAGAGTATTGAGCCGTTGAGCCTATTACTAAAGAAAGGAGGGGTAATATGTCAGACGGCTCTTTGCTTTTTGATACAAAGCTGGATGACAGTGGTTTTCGGAAGGGTGTTAGCTCCCTAGGAAGAATAGCAAGCAAAGCCGGTGGTGCTATTGCAAAAGGTATTGGAATAGCAGGAGCAGCAGTAAGTGCTTTTGGTGGTTATGCTTTAAAATCCAGTATTGATTTTGAAAGTGCCTTTACAGGAGTTATAAAAACTGTAGATGGAACAGATGAACAAATAGCGAAATTAAGACAAGGCATACTTGATATGTCTTTAGTTATGCCTCAATCTGCTGCAGAAATTGCAGGGGTAGCAGAAGCTGCCGGTCAGTTGGGAATTAAAACTGAAAACATAAAAGACTTCACTAAAACAATGGTGATGATGGGAGATGCAACAAACCTATCAAGTGAAGAAGCAGCAACAAGCTTTGCTAAGTTTGCAAACATTGTTGGAATGAGTCAAGATGATTTTTCAAAACTAGGCTCTACTGTTGTAGAACTTGGGAACAACATGGCTACAACAGAAGCAGATATTGTAAATATGGGAATGAATTTAGCTGCAGCTGGCAAACAAGTAGGACTTACAGAAGCTCAAACCATGGCCTTAGCAGCAACAATGAGTTCGGTTGGAATTGAAGCCGACAAGGGCGGTAGTGCCATGTCTAGAACGTTGGCGAAAATAAACACCGAAGTATTATCTAGTGGTAAAAAGCTAAGTAGCTTTGCTAAGGTAGCTGGAATGTCAGCGCAAGAATTTAGTACTGCATGGAAAGAAAATCCACAGGAAGCAATAACTGCATTTGTTAAAGGTTTAGGAGACATACAAAAGTCCGGTGGAGATGTTAACGCAACACTAAAAGAACTAGGCATAAATGGAATTCAAGACATAGATACGCTAGGAAGATTAGCAGGAGCAAGTGATGTTTTAACTGAAGCTTGGGATTTAGCTAACAACGCATGGGAAGAAAATATAGCATTATCCAAAGAAGCTGAAACAAGATACCAAACTGTAGAAGCTCAAATGGGAATGCTTAAAAATGCGGTTACTAATTTAGCAATTTCAGTCGGAGATGAGTTAAAGCCAGCCTTCGCTGATGCGATTTCTTTTATTAAAGACGAAGTAAATTCTTTAACGGCTGCATTTAAAAGCGGTGGCTTTGAAGGACTAGCAGCTGCAATTGGTGATTCACTGTCAAGAATATTAGTAGAAATAACTAATTTCTTACCAAAAATGTTGGATATGGGAACTAAGGTTATTTTAAATCTAATAAATGGAATCAGGAATTCATCCGACCAGTTAGTAGCGAGCGCTGTTGCGATAGGAACTTCTTTAGCAGACGGAATTTTAACTATACTTCCAGAAATATTAATACTAGGCGTTGAGCTTATTATTAAGCTTGGCGAAGGAATAACTCAAGCCATACCAGAACTCATTCCAAAGGCTGTAGAAGCTGTAGGAAAACTAGCACAAGCATTTAATGAAAATGCAGGCAAATTAATAGAAGTTGGTTTGAAGTTAATAAAAGCTGTAGCGGAAGGG
>NZ_JBASWB010000007.1:0-43594 GCF_049276255.1 Miniphocaeibacter sp. | reverse complement strand
GTAATCCTAGCTTAATATCTTCATGAACATTAACACTTTCTATTACCTCTACTTCTAAACCATGTTTATTAACATAATCTACATATTCCTTAATTCTTTCTTCCGACCATATTTCACCAGCTGGAATGTCGTCTAACATACCCATAATACCTGTACAATTAGGAATTTGTTTAATATATTTTAGTGGTATTGCATCTGTGTTTTTTCCATACCATCTAAATGTCATTTTCATAATACACCTCTAATTTTCGTATAAGTTCTAGTTAAAATTTTAATTAATACTATATTTATTGTTATATTATATATATATTATATTAAAGTTTTTTTATTATTTCATCTAAGAAGCTATTTTCTTCTAATATATTTATACTTTTTTCACTATTCTTATCAATCTTTATTAAATCTGGGTAATTAATCTTTAACCAGTGCTTCTCTTCAACTAATTCCGAAATATGCTTATTTAAAATTTCTATTAGGGAGTCTCTATCTCCCTTTTCCATACATTCAACTATTTTTTTATGTTCTTCTACTAATTCTTCTAGGTGTTCTACTCCCATAGAAGTTAAAGATAAAAGCCTCATTCTTCCATAATGAGCTTGGTTTTCAGATATTACATCCCATATGAAATTTCTATCAGTAATATCAAATAGCACTTCATGAAATTTGTCATCGTACTTTAAAAAAGAAACATAATCGTTTTCTTTAATAGCCTTCATTTGTAAATCTATTACTTCTTCATATTTTTTCAAATCCAGCTTTGAATAATCTTTTTCTAAAAAATCTATAAACATCTTGTATTCAATACAATGACGTAAATATCTTTCATCTTCCATTCTTTTTAAATCTATTTTAGTAATTCTTGTTCCAACTTGTGGAATACTTTCCGCTAAGCCTTCTTCCTCTAAACGTATAATAGCGTCCCTTGCTGGAGATCTACTAACATTCATTGACTCACTAATTTCTTTTATACTTATGTTTTTTCCTGGTTTAATACTTAAATTCATTATTTTTGAGTGTAGTGTTAAATACACTTTTTCACTCATAGTAATTTTTTCTCCCATTTTTCCTCCATTACAATACTTATAATATACCTAAACAGGTTAAGTATTTTAAATATTAATACTGATATATTATATGATGTATTAACTAATATATTAGTACTAATATTTCACTAGGTCAAGTATTTTTTATAATTTTTAATTATAATTTCTTATATGTTAATTAAACTTAACAAATCTATATATTTTATATATTAAACCTACCAATAAACTTTATTTAACAACAAAAAAATACTAAACTATTTTTCTAGTTTAGTATTTTTTATATTACTATTAATTTCTTTCTATTATATTATTAATACTTGAACCTGCTGCTACCATTGGATAAGCCCAGTCGTCATGGTCTATCATACATTCAACTATATTTATTCCCTTTTGTAGGTCACAATTATTAAGGGCCTTTTCCAATTCCTCTTCGTTATTTACTTTACCTGCATAATTTACTCCATAGGCTTTTGATAAATAATAAAAATCTAGAGCATCATAAATATCGGTTTCAGAGTATCTTTCATTTTCAAATATTCCTTGCCATTGTCTTACCATACCTAAGGTATTATTATTAAAAACAAAAATTGTTACAGGTATATTATAGGTACTTAAGGTCAAAACTTCATTGTGATTCATCCTAAAGGAACCATCACCGGTTATTAGCACAACTGGAGTTTCAGGTTTTGCAATTTTAGCACCGATTGCTGCTCCTACTCCAAATCCCATTGTTCCTTGACCACCGGAAGTTATAACCCTATTTGGATATTTAGCTTTCCAATACATCATTGTCCACATTTGATGCTGGCCAACATCTGTAACAACTACAGCATCATTTGTAAATATTTCTTGAATTTTTTCTATATATCGTTTTGGTAAGAAATTCTCTTCAGATTTCGGTAACTTTTCATGATTAAAATCCATTTCAAAATGTAGGCCTTTTAACTCATCTATCATGATTTTTAATATCTCATTAAAGTTTCCTAGAATTTCAACCTCTGCTTCAATATTTTTATTAAATTCTGTTCCATCTACATCAATATGAATTACTTTTGCATTTTCACTAAATCCTCTTCTATGACCTATTGCCCTATCTGAAAATCTTACACCAATTCCCAATATAACATCAGCCTTATAAACCATCATATTGGTAATTTTCTGACCATGCATACCAACAATTCCATAGGATTTTTCATCGGTCATATCAAATGCTCCCATACCCATTATTGAATTCATAACAGGTATGTTTAAATTATTGGCTAATTCTCTTAACAATTCTGATGAGTTACTACGAATAACTCCTCCTCCTGCATAGATTATTGGTCTTTTTGCATTTTTAATTAACTGGCAAGCTTTTTTTATATTATTAGTATAATCTAAATGTCTTTCGTCTCTGTCTATTCCCAAAGACTTATAATCGTAATCTTCAATTTCCTTTTCAAGTACATCCTTAGTTATATCTACAACTACAGGTCCTGGTCTGCCACTTCTTGCAATATTAAAAGCCATTTGTATAGCTTCACCTATTTTATAAGGGTCTGTAACTAAAACATTGTGCTTGGTTATACTCATGGTAATTCCCGTTGTATCAACTTCTTGAAAGGAGTTTTTTCCTAAAAGTTGCTGTCCCACTTGACCTGTAATTACAACTAGTGGAATAGAATCTGAATAAGCAGTTGCTATTCCAGTTATAGTATTTGTTGCTCCTGGTCCTGAAGTTGCTATACAAACACCTGTTTTACCAGATCTTCTTGCAAAACCATCTGCTGCATGAGTAGCACCTTGTTCATGACTAGTTCTATATATTTTAAAAGTACCATCTCTGTATAAAGCATCAAACAAAGGTATAACAGCTCCTCCAGGATAGCCGAATACCGTATCTACCCCTTCAGCTTTTAAGCATTTTAATAAAAAATCTGATCCCTTCATAAAACCTCCTTAATCATTTAAATAAGCATCATTTATAAAGCATGCTCCTTTATCTGCTGAAGAAACATATTCCATATATCTTGCTAAATATCCATCAACTTTTTTAGTTTTAGGTGTAAATTTACTAAGTCTGTTTTCTATTTCCTCATCTGATAAATCTACCTTTAAAACTCCATTAGGAATATCAACTATAATTGTATCTCCATCTTCAATAACTCCTATTGGTCCACCTTGTGCAGCTTCAGGTGAAACATGACCGATAGCTGCTCCTCTGGAGCCACCAGAAAATCTTCCATCGGTTATTAAGGCAACGGAAGTATCTAGTTTCATACCATTTAGTGCTGAAGTAGGAGATAGCATTTCCCTCATACCTGGTCCACCTTTTGGTCCCTCATATCTTATTATAATTGCATCTCCTGGATTAATTTCCAATTTCAATATTTTTTTATAGGCTTCTTCTTCACTATCAAAAACTCTAGCTTTTAATTTTGCAGTCATCATTTCAGGTAATACACCTGACGCTTTTACTACTGCTCCATTAGGTGCTAAGTTTCCAAATAGTACCTTTATTCCCCCTACAGGTGAATATGGATTTTCTATAGTCCTAATTACTCCACCAAAATATTTACCTTGGATTAATTCACCAATGGTCTTTAGTGATACAGTTTTACAACTTTTATTTATTATTCCATCTTTCCTAGATAATTGATCTAATACTGCATAAATACCACCACTTGCATAAAGGTCCTCTATATAGTCAGTACCTGCTGGTGATAATTTACAAAGATTTGGAGTTATATTACTTACCTCATCTATATCCTTTAAGGTTAAAGGTACCTTTGCAGCATCGGCTATTGCTAGTAAGTGTAGTACTGTATTTGTTGAACATCCTAAAGCCATATCCATAGCTAAGGCATTTTCAAAGGCTTCTAAGGTCATAATGTCCCTAGGCTTAATATTTTCTTCAACTAATTTCATAATTTGTTGACCTGTTCTTTTTGCAAGGACTTTTCTTGCAGAATAAACAGCCGGAATTGTACCATTTCCCTCTAATGCCATACCTAATGATTCTGTTATACAGTTCATTGAGTTGGCTGTAAACATACCAGAGCAAGAACCACAAGTTGGACAAGCATTTCTTTCTATTTCTTCAAATTCTTCTTGATCCATTTGGTGATTTGCCACACTACCTACAGCCTCAAAACTTGAAATTAAGTCTACATCTCTTTTAGTGGTTTTACCCTTTAGCATTGGACCACCACTTACAATAATAGTAGGAATATTAAGTTTTGCCGCTGCTATTAGTGCAGCAGGAACAGTTTTATCACAGTTTGGAATAATAACTAAACCATCAAATTTATGAGCTTTTACCATAACCTCTATTGTATCTACTATTAATTCCCTAGAAGGTAAGCTAAAATTCATACCTGTATGATTCATAACTATTCCATCACAAACTGCAATAGAAGGAAATTCAAAAGGTATTCCACCTTCCATATAGACGCCCTTTTTTACTTCTTCAGTAATTTGACGTAGGTGAATATGTCCTGGAACTATTTCATTAAACATATTACAAACGCCTATAAATGGCTTTTTCATATCTCCTTCATCTACTCCCAAAGCTCTTAAAAGAGATCTATGAGGAGATCTTTCCATACCCTTCTTTATATTATCACTATTCATTAAATCACCTTATTTTCTTTTATTTTTTTATAAATTTCATCATTGATCTTAATTTTTTACCAGTTTCTACTATTGGATGAGCAAGTTCTTCTTCTACTCTTTGATTATAGTATTTTCTTCCTGTTTTGTTTTCTTCTATCCAATTATTAGCAAAAGTTCCATCTTGAACTTCTTTTAAAACTTGTTTCATTTCTTTTCTTGTTTCTTCAGTTATAATTCTCTTACTTGTTACATAATCTCCGTATTCAGCAGTGTCTGAAATTGAATATCTCATATTTTCAAATCCACCTTCATAAATTAAATCAACAATTAATTTCATTTCATGTAAACATTCAAAATATGCAATTTCTTTTTGATATCCTGCTTCTACTAAAGTATCAAATCCAGCTTTAATTAACTCTGTTACTCCACCACATAAAACAGCTTGTTCTCCAAATAAGTCAGTTTCTGTTTCCTCTTTAAATGTAGTTTCAATAACACCTGCTCTTAAACCACCAATACCTTTTGCATAAGCTAATGCCTTAGCTTTTGCTTGACCTGAGTAATCTTGGAAAATAGCTATTAAAGCAGGAACTCCCATACCTTCTTGATAAACTCTTCTAACTAAATGTCCTGGTCCTTTTGGAGCAACCATAAAAACATCTATATTGTTAGGAGGAACAATTTGTTTATAATGAATATTAAATCCATGAGCAAATGCTAGTGATTGTCCTTCTCTTAAATATGGTGCAATTTCCTTATCATAAACGTCTTTTTGTCTCTCATCTGGAAGTAAAATCATTAATACATCAGCTTCTTTAGCACAATCTGAAACCGATTTAACAGTTAGACCATTTTCCTCAGCCTTTTCAATTGATTTTGAGCCTTCTCTCAGTCCAACCATTACGTCAACTCCACTTTCCTTTAAATTTAAAGCATGAGCATGACCCTGGCTACCATATCCTAGAATTGCAACTTTCTTTCCTTCAAAAATACCTAAATCTCCATCTTGTTCATAAAACATAATATATTTCTCCTCCTAAAATTATTGTATTTTTATATCAGCAAGGTTAGATAGAAACAGATGAACATCATTATAATTATTTTCATCAATTTTTAAAGTTAAATCATTATCTGATAAATTGAATTCATTAATAGGTACTCTTCTATTCCTTAACACAGATAATACTCTTAAACATGAATCCATTCCATTATCCAATTTTGCTACCAATATTCTTTCCATCCTATCCATCCTTTCATAAATATAATTATAAAAAAAAACCTCTCATTCCTACGCAACTGCATAGGGACGAAAGATAATTCCGCGGTACCACCCTTTTTGTGTTTAACACCTCTTTTAAAGTTAACGGATTTACCGGATTTTTCTACTACTATTTCAAAAAATCTGCCATAGAGTGAGTAAAATAATAAACCTATTGTTAACTTACACCTGCCGTTAACTCTCTGAGAATATTTTTACTATTTAGGTCTCTATCATTGCATTTGATATTGTTAATATTTTTAATATGTTATCACTTTTTATAAGTAAAGTCAACCTATAGTTAAATATTTTTTTTAATAATTATACATACATAAATGTTATTTGTCATTATGTTTTTATTTTTCTTGTATATCAGTGTATAATTATTCCTACTTAAATTATATAATTATTTTTATGTATTATAAAAATAACAGTTTAAATATTTTTTATCATTGGAATATGTGGAATAGGAACAAATTCCGGCATAAAGGGCTTGCCTATTATTTTATAATTAAGTTTTTCATAAAAATTCACTGCAGAATCTCGGGATTCTAAAAATATTTTTTTAAAATTATTATTTAAAGCGTATTTTTCGGTTTCCAGAACTAATTTTTTTCCAATTCCTAACCCTCTACTATCGTCATAAACGGCTAAATATTTAATTTGAATTTCTTCTTTATCCAAGGGATGTAAAACTATAAGTCCTTTTAACTTATTGTTTAAAAATCCACCTATTAAAATATCGAAACCATCTTCTAAGCTTAAATCATCTTCCTTAATACTTCTTCCCCAGGGAATACGTAGGACTTCATCTCTTAATAAGAGCGAATCCCTATATTCATCTGTTCCATATTCTATATATTTTATCTCCATAGCCCACCTATTTAAATATATTTTTAATTACTTCCATTAAATTACTACATTGTACAATTTCAATATCTTTAAATTTCTTTAAATCTAATTTTGTTTTAAATATAAAAACTCTTTTATAGCCTAGTCTACTTAATTCTTCTATTCTTGTTTCTATTTGAGGTACTCTTTTTAGTTCTCCTGTTAAACCTACCTCCGATATAAAAACGGTTTTACTATCTATTCCCCTATTATAAAAAGCTGAAACAATACTCATAATTATAGCTAAGTTTACTGATTGCTCAGAAAGCCTAATTCCTCCTGTTGTTTTTATAATGACATTTTTATCATATAGGTTAACTCCACCTCTTTCTTCAAGAATGGATATTAAGGTATTTAGCTGATCTTTTCTTAAACTATCTCCAATTCTTGTAGGATATGGCAGGAAGGATTTTGAAACAAGACTTTCTATTTCAACTACCATCATTCTAGAGCCTTCTTTTATCATAGACAGGGCAGAGCCAGGAATTGAACTTTCCCTTTCTGTTACAAAATGGTTATCTATATCCTTAATTTCCTTCATTCCGTTTTCTGTCATATTAAATAAGCCTATTTCACCTGTTCGTCCAAATCTATTTTTTGTAGACATTAATACTCGAAGTGGCTCATCTACCTCTCCTTCTAAATATATAACTGTATCTACAAGATGTTCTAAGGTCCTAAGTCCTGCCATTTCATCATTTTTAGTCATATGACCTATCATAAAAACAGCCTTAGGCTTATCCTTGTTTTTTGCTATATCTACTAATATATTTGCACATTCTATTGTTTGGACAGGAGAACCGGCTCTGGAGCTATACTCACTTAAGGTGAAGGTTTGAATACTGTCTAAAAATATTACATCTGGCTCTATTTCCCTTATATTTTTTACAGCAAGGTCCATAGAAGTTGTAGATACAATCCAAATATCATTTGGAATTTCATCCATAGTTCTAATTGCCCTAGCTTTTATTTGAGATTCAGATTCCTCTCCTGAAATATATAGTACTTTTACTCCTTTTTCAGCTAAATCGTAAGCCATTTCTAAAAATAATGTAGACTTTCCCGCTCCAGGTCTGGCAGTTAATATGGAAACAGAATCCTTTACTATTCCTCCACCTAAAACACGATTTAATTCTTCCATTGAAGTAACGATTCTTTCACTACTATCTAATACTACATCTTTTAATTTTAAGGCAGTTTTATTCTCTAAAGTATTTTTCCCTGGCTTTTTATCTTCTACTATTTCTATTTCTTTTAAACTTCCCCAGGACTGACAATTAGGACATTTTCCTGTCCAAGAAATACTTTCATAGTCACATTCCTTACACCTAAATATTTTCTTTTTTTTCATTTTTCACCTTTATCAATATATCTCTTTTACTATATTCTATAAAAAAAGATATGTTATTAATATAAATTTAAACTATATAACATATCTACTATACTATTTTTTAACTTTTCTATTTTTAAATACAAAATATTTACTAAAAAAATAATTTAGTATAACTACTATTGCACCAATTAAAAATTTTGCTACTAATCCTTCTATACCAAATATAATTTGATCTATTCCAAAAAACATCAATATAGGTAGTCCTACTATTTCAATTATACCCGTTAATAGTCTTCCTCCTAAAAACAAGGAAAACTCCCTTGCTAAATGACCTATTTTGAAATTTCTACTATTAAATACAAATATCTTATTTGTAAAGAAGGCAAAAACTACTGCAGATATCCAGGCAATTATATTTGCAATATTTATATTAAAATTAGCATATTTTACTAATAAACTATATACCGTTAAATTTACTACTGTAGTAAATATTCCCGTAATTAAATAGATAATTATAGACCTGTATTTTTTTATATATTCTCTAATTATATTCACTAATTTTCACCACTAATATTTTAACTTAAAAATCTCTTTAAAAGAATTATAATCTTAAGTTTATAAGATATTTATAGATTCTTCTACAATATACCTATTTCTATTTTTAACCTCATCATAAATTGCTGATATATACATTCCTATTATACCTAAACTTAACATAGTAATAGAGCCTGTAATTAATTGTAATAATATTATTGTTGTAAATCCACCTAAGGCCTGTCCTGAAAAGTACTTATATAGTGATTGTATACCTAAAATAATTGTAAATATAAGGAAAATCAATCCTAAAAAAGTTACAATCTGCAAAGGAGCTGTGGAAAATGAAACTATATTTTTAACTGCATACTTTATAAGACCAAAGGTCGACCACTTACTATTTCCTGCTGCTCTTTCACGAACTTCATATCCAACAGTTATTGTTTTAAAACCAACCCATGAAGACATAGCCCTAAAAAACATATTTTTCTCAGGTAGTGCAATTATTTCATCTACGGCTTTTCTATCTAATAGTTTAAAATCAGAGGTTTTTTCCATATCAACTTTTGTTGATATGGACATTAATTTATAAAATAATTTAGAAAACCATCTATATATTTTATTTTCCCTTCCTCTTTCTAGCTTAATCCCTTCTATAACATCATATCCATTTTTCCAAAAACCATACATTTCTATTAAGGTTTCTGGTGGATGTTGTAAGTCACTATCAATTACTGCACAACATTTTCCTTTAGCGTGATTTAGTCCTGCAAAAATTGCAGACTCCTTGCCAAAGTTTCTTGAAAATTTTATTCCCTTAATATGTTTATTATTTTTTGCAATTTTAGAAATTTTATCCCAAGTATTATCTTTAGAACCATCATCAATAAAAATCAACTCATAGGTAATATTTAATTTATTAACAACTTTTTCTAATTCCTCAACTATTAAGTCTATATTCTCCTCTTCATTGTAAGCAGGAATCACAATAGAAATTTCAGTGTCCATTTTTTTCTCCATTTTCCCTATTATCATCTTTTATACTTATAAACATAATAACATATATTAAATATTTTTTTCTTCAATTACCTATCTTCTATTTTCTAAAATATAAAAGGGTTGAAAAAATACTACTAGTATTACTTCAACCCTTGTTTAAAATTATTTTATTTACTCTCAACTTCTACTGGTTCGTTTTCTTTTTTCTTAAAAGTAACCTTGTCTCCCCTTGTAGAAATAACAATTTCATCTTCCCTTTGAACTTCTTGACTTAAGATTGCTTCAGCTAACTTATCCTCTATTTTAGTTCTAATTACTCTCTCTAATGGTCTTGCACCGTAGGTCTTATCAAAGCCTTCTTTACTAACTAAGTTGACTAATTTATTATCATAACTTACTTTTATCTCTAGTCTAGCAAGTCTTTCAACCATTTCATCTAACATTATTTCTGCTACTTTCTTAGTATCTTTTTCTGTTAAATTACTAAATACAATTATATCATCAACTCTGTTTAAAAATTCCGGTCTAAAGGTTCTTTTTAATTCTTCCGTAATTATTTCCTTGTTTTTATCGTATTCTTCTTTTTCTTCATTTCCTGAGGAAGTAAAACCTAAAGTAGCCTTTCTTTCTAAACTATGGGCTCCAACATTTGAAGTCATTATTAATATTGTATTTTTAAAGTTTACTACCTTACCCTTAGAATCTGTTAATCTACCATCATCTAAAACCTGTAGCAGGGCATTAAATACATCTGGATGAGCCTTTTCAATTTCATCAAATAACACTACTGAATAAGGCTTTCTTCTTACAGCTTCTGTTAATTGTCCTCCTTCATCGTATCCAACATAGCCTGGAGGTGAGCCTATTAACCTTGAAACTGAATGCTTCTCCATATATTCACTCATATCTATTCTTATCATTGCATCTTCTTCACCAAATAAAGCCTTTGCTAAAGATTTTGCCAAGTATGTTTTTCCAACTCCTGTAGGTCCAACAAAGATAAATGAGCCTATTGGTTTGTTAGGATCTTTTAATCCTACCCTAGCTCTTTTTATTGCATGGGAAACAGATTCTATAGCCTGATCCTGTCCTATTACAGTTTTCTTTAAATCCTTATCTAAATTTAAATATTTTTCACTTTCTTCTTTAGTCATAGATGTAACTGGAACATTGGACCAATCTGAAACTATATTTGCTATTTCATCAAAGCCTACTACCATTTCATGAGTTCTCTTTTTCATTTTCCAAGATTCTTGTGTATTTTTCAACTCTTCTTTTATTTCTTTTATTCTATCTCTTAATTCTGCAGCTTTTTCAAAGTCCTGCATTGCAACAGCCTGGTCCTTGTTAGTTTGTAGTTTTTCTAACTTAGCTTCAAGCTCTTTTAAATCTGGTGGAGCAACGAAAAATTTAATTCTTATTTTAGACGCTGCTTCATCAATTAAATCTATAGCCTTATCTGGTAAAAATCTATCGGTTAAATATCTGTTTGAAAGTTCTACTGCTGCAACTATTGCCTCATCGTTTATTACAACCTTATGGTGTGCTTCATATTTATCCCTTAAACCCTTTAAGATTTCAATAGTATCTTCAACAGATGGTTCCTCTACTACTATTGGTTGTAAACGTCTTTCCAGTGCTGCATCCTTTTCAATTTGCTTTCTGTACTCATCTATTGTAGTAGCACCTATTATCTGTAAATCTCCCCTTGCTAGTACTGGTTTTAATATGTTGGCAGCATCCATTGCTCCTTCAGCACCACCGGCACCGATTATAGTATGAAATTCATCAATAAATAAAACAACATTATCTTGATTTATTAATTCATCAATTACACCTTTTATTCGCTCTTCAAAGTCCCCTCTGTATTTTGTCCCAGCTATCATTCCAGCTAGGTCTAAACTTACTATTTCCTTGTCCTTAATTATTTCCGGAACATTGCCTTCGACAATTCTCTGTGCTAAGCCTTCTGCTATAGCTGTTTTACCAACACCTGGCTCTCCAATTAATACAGGGTTATTTTTTGTTCTTCTTAAAAGAACTTGTATAATTCTTTCAATTTCCTTATCTCTACCTATAACTGGGTCAACTTTCCCTTCCCTAGCTAGTTCATTTAAATCCTTGGAAAATTTATCTAATGCTGAATCACCTTTGTTTTGTCTACTTTGTTGATTTGCCTTTTGACTTGTTGAGGCAAAATATTCTTTTAATTCCTTCTTTACCTTATCTTTATTAACTCCTGTTATATTTAACATATAACTTGAAAAAGAGTCATCGTCTTCTAGTAGTGCTAGTAAAATATGTTCTGTTCCTATAAAATTACTTCCTAGTCCTCTAGCAACTTCTCTACTTTGCTCCATTAATCTTTTTACTCTTGGAGTTAAATTATCCGGTATTTTATTTGCATTTCCGTATCCTATGCTATTTACTACAACTTGTTTTAAATTCTCATAGTTAACACCAGCATTAACAAGTATTTCTGTGTCCTTACTATTTAACTTCATAAATCCTAGTAGAATATGCTCTGTGCCTATATAATCATGTTTCATTATGAAACTTTCATTCGATGATAATTTAAGAAGTGTATCTACATTTCCCATGTTTTTATTATTCATTGACTATCTCCTCCTGTTCGAAGAAATCTCTAATATAATCAGCCCTTAATACATTTTCTTCTTCAAATGATTTTAAAGAGTATTTGTATTTTAAAATATTATATTTTTGCACTGACAACATTAAATTTGTTATTTGATTGTAATTCAATCCTTTATATAAACCTAAATCAATTCCCATTCTTAAAAAGGATAAATTTTCCAATGCTTCTTTATCGGAAATAATTCTTGCATTTTTCAAGATTCCTAATGCCCTATAAACTTTATCCTTTAAATAATTGGTTTTTTGATTAAGTAAATCCCTTCTAGTGTTTCTTTCTCTCTCTATAATTTTTATTACTATATTTTCTAATTTATCTATTACTTCTATTTCTGAAAAACCCAATGTTTTTTGATTAGATATTTGAAACATATCCCCAAGTCCATCACTACCTTCTCCGTAGACTCCTCTAATTGTTAAACCGAGTTTAGCTAAAGAATCTATTATACCTTGAAGGTAATTTCTAATTTTTAAAGCTGGTAGGTGTAACATTACCGATGCCCTCATACCTGTTCCTGTATTTGTTGGACAGGAAGTTAAATAGCCAAAATCTTTATCAAAAGCGAAATTTATATTTTTTTCCAACTGACAATCTGTATTTTTGGCAATTTCAAAAGCCCTATATAAATCAAAGCCCGGTAATAAAACCTGTAATCTTAAATGATCCTCTTCATTAATCATTAGGTTTAGGAAGTTTTTTTCATTTATAATATAATAGGAAATATCCTTGTTTTTAATTAATTCTGGACTAATTAAATGCTCTTCCATTAATACTCTTCTATCGATACTGTCTATTTCTTTTAAAGAAACAGCTGTAAACTTATTGTCCCTATCTATACTATTAATAGCCTTAATAAATATATCAGATATTTCCTTTGCCTCTTCTGTATTTAAACTATTAGGAAATTTAAATTTAGTTAAGTTCCTGGCTAATCTAATTCTTGAACTAATTACCACATCATCATATTCAGTTTCTTTTTTTAGTTCTAACCACCTAACCATTTACCTCTCCATCTATTTTATTTAAATCTATTTTCAACTCTTTGATTTCATCCCTAATTTTTGCTGCATTTTCGTAATCTTCATTTACTATTAAGTCCTTAAGGATTTCTTCCTTCTCTTCTATTTTGTCTCTAATACTAATTAGACCTTCATATCTTTCTGGGACTTTTCCCTTATGCTTATTGTCACCTTGAGTTTGATTTAGTATTTCCTTTACTTCATTTTTAAAATCTTCATAACATTGGCTACATCCGAATTTGCCAGTTGATATAATCTCTGACAAACTTGTACCACAATTTGAACATTTTCTTTCACCACTAGCTACAGTACTTTCTTCTGTATTACTTTCTTTTCCTGCATTAGTATTTATTATTGAACCAATTAGGTCACTTAATATTTCTTGGAAATACTTAAAATCCCCTTCGCCTAAGTCCATATTCGGCATAATATCACTTATATATTTAAAGTAACAATCCTTACATAAACGAATAGTCTTTTTATTATTATTATCTATAAAATGAATTTCAAAATTAGCATCATTATTACATTTATCGCATTTCATAATTATCCTCCTATCGGAGAAAAGCCAATAGCATATTTCTTAAAATATCAGCTCTTACAATATTTCTATAATTAATATTAACATTGGTAAGAGCTACATCTTCCAATGCATGTAGTATTAATTGACCTTCCCTTTTACTTAAAATTTTTTCTTCGTATAAACTATTTACTATATTATATGCCGTATCCTTAGTTATACTTTCACCTATTACTTCATTTATAATTTGATCTATTGACGATTCTTCTGTAAAAGTTAGTTTCATTATTCTTATATATCCACTTCCACCTCTTCTACTCTCTATATAATACCCTTTATAGGGAGTAAATCTTGTCGTTAATACATAATTAATTTGTGATGGTGCACAGTTAAATTGATTTGCTAAATCATTTCTTCCTATTTCTACTATACCATCTTCTGTTTGTTCAAGTAAATCCTTTATAAATCTTTCTATACTATTACTTAGACCCGCCATACTACACCTCTAACTTTGACTTTCTTTGACTTATTAGTTATAAAAAGCCATTTATTTTCTACTTAAGTATAGCATCTTTTATTATTATTATCAATACCTAGTTAGTAGTAATAAAAAAGCCTTCTAAGAAAAATAATTTTCCTAGAAAGCTTCTTTTATATAATATCTTAATCTTCTTTAGATTCTTCTATGATTTTTTCAGCAATATTTGAAGGTACTTCCTCGTATCTTACAAATTCCATACTAAATTCTCCTCTTGCCTGAGTCATAGATCTAAGATCTATTGCATATTCAAATAACTCTGCATGAGGTGCTTCTGCTATTACTAATTGAGTACCATCAGTTTGAGGATCCATTCCTAAAATTCTACCTCTACGTTTGTTCATATCCCCCATTATGTCACCCATGTATTCATCAGGAACTGTAATTTCAACTTTCATAATAGGTTCTAATAATACAGGGTTTGCTTCTTTTATACCCTTTCTAAAAGCTAATTGAGCAGCTAATTTAAATGCCATTTCATTTGAGTCAACTGGATGGTATGAGCCATCATAAAGAGTTGCCTTTAAATTTACTACAGGATAACCTGCTAAAGGTCCCTTTTCTAAAGATTCCATTAAGCCTTTTTCAACTGCAGGGAAGTAATTTTTAGGAACTGCTCCTCCAAATACCTCTTCGTCAAATTCAAACTCTTCTGCAGAAGGTTCAAATCTTATAAATACATCTCCGTATTGTCCTGCTCCACCAGATTGTTTCTTATGTTTACCTTGAACATCTGATTTTCCCTTTATAGTTTCCCTATAAGCAATTCTTAAAGGTATAATTTCAGTTTCAACTCCAAATTCGTCTTTTAATCTATCTAAAGCTACTTGTAGTTGAACATTACCTTGTCCCCCAAGTGTTAATTGTTTAGTTTCCTTGTCCCTATTAGTTACTAAACTAGGATCTTCCTCTTGTAATCTTCCCAGTGCTGAGGAAATTTTATCTTCATCTCCCTTTGTCTTTGGTTCTATTGCAAAGAATAATGTTGGTGAAGGATATTTTAAAGGCTTAAATAGAGTTGGATTAGCTTTTGATGCTAAAGTATCTCCAGTTTGTGTAACAGAAAGTTTTGAAATAGCTCCAATATCTCCTGCTACTATTTCTTTCGCATCAATTTGTTCCTTACCTCTTAAGTAGAATAAACCACCTAATTTTTCTACCTTATCTTTTGATACATTATATATTTCTGCATCTTTTGTTACTTTACCTGAAATAACTTTAAATATGGAAATCTTTCCAACAAATGGGTCTACTACAGTTTTAAAAACAACTGCTGCCATTGGAGCATCTACTGATACTTCTCTAAATTCTTCATCTTGATGTCTAAATCCATATTTAGCCCTCTTATCATCTGGTGAAGGCATATATTCAATAATTAAATCAAATAATACATCTAGTCCAGCACCGGTTTCTGCTGAACCAGCTACTAATGGAACAGCTGTACCTTCAAGTAGGGCTGCAGTTATACCTTGCATTAAATCTTCGTGGGTAAAGGTTTCACCTGAAAAATATTTTTCCATTAATTCTTCATCTGTTTCTGCAACTACTTCACAGATTTCATTATAAACAACTTCAACCTCATCTACCCTATTTTCAGGAATTGGAACTTCTTTTCTTTCAAAACCATCGTACTCATAGGCTTTTCTATTTAATACATCTATAATACCTTTAAAGTCCTCTCCTTCTCCTAAAGTTAAGGTAAAAGGAATTACTCTTTTAGAATATTCAATATGAAGATCCGAAACAATTTTTGCAAATTTAGCATTTTCTTTTTCCATTTTATTAACAAAAATTATTCTTGGTAAGTCTATTTCTTTTGTATATTTTAATACTTTTTCAGTTCCTACTTGAATACCATTTGTAGCATCTATTACTATTAAAGCAGCTTCACTTGCTCTTAAAGCAGAAAAAACCTCACTTTGAAAATCAAAATATCCAGGAGTGTCAATTAAATTTACTTTTGTATCCTTCCACTCTATTGGAACAATAGAAGTATTAATGGAAATTTTTCTTTTTGTCTCCTCTTTTGAAAAGTCAGAAACAGTATTTCCATCTTCTACTTTTCCCATTCTACCTATAACTCCTGTGTTATATAACATAGCTTCTGTAAGAGTAGTTTTCCCACTTCCGCTATGACCAACTAAAGCTAGGTTTCTAATTTTGTCCGTTGTATAAGCTTTCATAAATTCCTCCTATTTTTAAAAATAATAAGTATGTAACAATTATAACATGAAAACATTTTTCAGGTATATAAAAAGTGAAAGTTTTATTTAAAACCTTCACTTTTATAGTTATTATTCATTATTATCTATATCTAAAATTTTTCCACTTTCATTTTTTTTAGTTTTTCCCGAAATGATTTTATTCTCTTCTTTTAAATATTCATCAGTTGCTATAGGTAATCCCTTTTTCTTTAACCTATATTCTGATATTTCCTTTATTAATTGATAGATTACAACAAATATAGGAACTCCTACAATCATTCCTACTATTCCAAATAAACTTCCACCAATAATAATTGAAACTAATATCCAAAAGGCAGAAATTCCTAATTTATCACTTTGAACTCTTGGTTTTAATAGATTTTCCTCTATTTGTTGAGCTATTAAAATCATTACTATAAAAATTAATGCCTTGTTGAAATTTTGCACCGATATCATTAAAAACACTGGTACTGAACCAATCCAAGGACCTATATAAGGAATTAAATCCGTTACTGCTATAATAAATCCCATTGCAATGGCTCCTTCTACTCCAAGAACACTTAATCCCACTGCCATCATAATTCCTAGAATTGAAACTACTAGAAGCTGACCTCCAATATATCCCTTCATAGTAGAATTGATTTTCATAACTATTCTAATTAAGTTTTCAGAAACTTTTGTCGGTAAAAAAGAATATGATACCTTTCTTGCTAATGCACCAAATCTTTCCTTGTCAAATAATATATAAATTGAAGCTATAAAACCAACAAACCAAGCTACTGTTGTAGTTACAACTCCTGACGCCATTGAGCCTAATCTAGGAAGCATACCCTTAAAGAAATCTGTAATAAAACTTAGGATTTCATTTGCCTTGTCGGTAATAAATTCAACTATATTAGGATCAATTTTAAACTTCTCCAATATTTCCTCAAGTTTATATAAATTTGTAGTAGCCATAAGTTTACCAGCACTATCTATTAAAGTTTTTATTGAGTCATATAGTTGTGGAATTAGTAAACTAAAAAATAATACTATAAACAATAAAAATAAAATATATGTTAATGTTGTAGAAATAATTCTCTTTGTCCTATCCTTTAATTTTGAGAAAACCTTTATTCTGTTTAACATTTTCTCTATAAATGATAAGGGTAAATTTAATAGAAAGGCAAAAACTCCTCCTATTATAAACGGATAGAATATTCCAAAGAAATTACCAATACTTTCTTTTACATCATCAATCCGATACAATACAAAGAAAAATATTATTGAAACAACAGCAACAATTATTCCATAAATGGCCTTTGTTCTATCTTTCTCGTTCCAATCAATTTTCATTCTTCACCTCAATTGTATTTTAGACTTTATATCAATTTTAAATTACTTTAAATTAAATAACAATATAATTAAACAATTGTAATAATTTCTTAACTATTCTTTAATACTATATCCTAGTCTTTCTGAAATTTTATTTGCATAGTATTTAATATAATTTGAAATCTCATCTAATTTTTCATCGGTCATTCTATTAGACGGTCCAGATACACTTATTGCCGATTCAACCTTACCGTCAATATTAAAAATAGGTGCACCAATACATCTTACGCCTATTTCATGTTCCTCATTATCTACAGCATAGCCTAACTTCCTAATACTTTCTAGCTCTTCTTTAAATTTATTAAAATCTGTAATAGTAGTTGGGGTAAACTTTTTAATATCTGAACTATTCCAAATTTCTTCAACTTCTTCTTCTGATAAATACGCAGTAATTGCCTTACCTACAGAAGAGCAATACAAGGGAGTCCTCTTACCAATAGTTGAAAACATTCTAATTGTATTTTTACTTTCAACCTTATCAACATATACTATATAGTTACCATCCCTTACAACTAAATGTACTACCTCATCTACCTTGTCCATTAATTCTTCAACATAGGGTCTAGCGATTTTTACTAAATCTATATTTTGAATTTTATTTATTCCTAACTCATAAAGCTTAAATGTTATAGAGTATTTGCCAGTTTCTTCATTTTGTTCTACAAATCCCTTATATATTAAAGAATGTAAAAGTCTGTGTACAGTACTTTTATGTAAATTAGTCTGTTCACTTAACTCTTTAATACCTATTCCATTTTCATTTTTTGCTACAATTTCCAATATATTTAAAGCCCTATCTAGGGATTGAACTATTTCTGCCATTATTTTACACTACCCTTTCAAATTTATTTGCAATTCTATTATAAACCAACTATAATAGAATTAACAAGTTTCATATTGTAGTATATAGTTTTGTATTGTGAAACACAAGGAGGATACCATGAGAAAATTTGAAGTTATTCAAAGAATTGAAAAAGTTGGAGTTGTAGCAGTAATAAGAGCTACTTCTACTGAAGAAGCTAAGAGAATATCTTTAGCTTGTATGGCAGGCGGTATTGATGCAATAGAAATTACATATACCGTACCTGGAGCTAGTAAAGTTATTGAAGAATTAACAAACGAATTTGGAGATGATTTATTAGTAGGTGCAGGAACTGTACTTGATAGCGAAACTGCAAGAGCTGCAATTTTAGCTGGAGCTAAATATATTGTTAGCCCTGCTTTCGATTTAGAAAGTGCAAAATTATGCAACAGATACCAAACTCCTTATATGCCTGGTTGTATGACTTTAACAGAAATGATTAAAGCTATGGAAGCAGGTGCAGATGTTATTAAAGTATTCCCTGGTTCAGCATTTGGCCCTGACTTTATTAAGGCTGTTAAAGGACCATTACCACAAGCAGTTTTAATGCCAACTGGTGGAGTTAGTATTGATAATGTTGACAAATGGATTAAAAATGGATGTATAGCCGTAGGTGTTGGTGGAAACCTTACTAAAGGCACAAGTGAAGAAATGACAAATGCTGCTAAAGAATTTGTAGGCAAGGTTAAAGAAGCTAGAGAAGCTAAATAACAAGGAGGATTTAATTATGGCAAAAGTTGTTACCTTAGGAGAAATAATGTTAAGACTATCCACACCAGGATATAGAAGATTTGTACAATCCGATTCTTTCGATGTAAACTATGGTGGTGGTGAAGCTAATGTAGCTGTTTCATTAGCTAATTATGGACATGATGCTTATTTTGTAAGTAAATTACCAAATAACCCAATTGGTCAATCTGCAGTAAATAGCTTAAGAAAATATGGTGTCCATACAGACTATATAACTAGAGGTGGAGACAGAGTTGGTATATACTATTTAGAAACTGGTGCTTCAATGAGACCATCAAAAGTAGTATATGATAGAGCTCATTCATCAATTAGTGAAGCAACTATAGATGACTTTGATTTTGATGAAATATTTAAAGATGCGAAATGGTTCCATTTTTCAGGAATAACTCCTGCTTTAAGTAAAGAAGCAGCTGATTTAACCGAAGCAGCTTGTAAAGCAGCAAAAGCTAATGGAGTAACTGTTTCTGTAGATTTAAACTATAGAAAAAATTTATGGACTCCTGAAGAAGCTCAAAAAGTAATGACAAATCTAATGCAATATGTTGATGTTTGTATTGGTAATGAAGAAGACGCTCACTTAACTTTAGGTTTTAAACCTGGAGATACAGATGTAACTACAGGAGAATTAGAACTAGAAGGATATAAAAATATATTTAAACAAATGATTGACAAATTTGATTTTAAATATGTTATAAGTTCATTAAGAGAATCCTATTCTGCATCTGACAATGGTTGGTCTGCTTGTGCATATGATGGAAATGAATTCTATGTTTCTAGAAAATACGAAGTTAGAATTGTAGATAGAGTTGGTGGTGGAGATTCCTTTGCTTCAGGAACTATTCATGGTTTACTTGAAGGAAAGAATTTTAAAGACGCCTTAGAATTTGGTGTTGCTGCTTCAGCTTTAAAACATACAATTAATGGAGACTTTAACCTAGTGACTGTTGAAGAAGTTGAAAACCTAGTAGGTGGAGATGCTTCTGGAAGAGTTCAAAGATAAAAAGACAATTTCATTCTATTCTTAAATAATAAATAATAATAAGAAAACGCCTATTGGTTCAATAGGCGTTTTCTTATTATTATCTGGTTATTCCCAATTCTTTAGCTTTTTTTCAACTTCATCTGCAACAATATCTGCAACTCTATCATCAAATGCTGAAGGTATAATATACTTTTCATTTAACTCTTCATCTGAAACAAGTTTTGCTATACCTACAGCTGCTGCCATTTTCATTTCTTCTGTAATCTTCTTTGCCTTAGCCTTTAAAGCCCCTTTAAATAAACCTGGAAAAGCCAAAACATTGTTGATTTGGTTAGGAAAGTCCGATCTACCTGTACCAACAACCCTTGCTCCAGCTTCAATAGCATCTTCGTACCCTATTTCCGGCTCAGGATTTGCCATAGCAAATACAATAGAATCTTTTTTCATAGAAGAAACCATCTCTTTATTTAAAACCTTTGGACCACTTACTCCAATAAATAAATCAGCCTTTTTCATAGCTTCTTCAAGAGTTATGTCTTCCTCATTTAAGTTGGTAATTCCTGCTATTTCTTTTTTTACAAAATTATATTCCTGGGAATATTTTTTATTTAACACACCTGACCTATTAAAAGCATATATGTTTTTTACACCTAATTGCCTAATCATTTTTATAATTGAAAAACCAGCTGCTCCAGTACCTGAAACAAGAGCAGTAATATCTTCTGCTTTTTTATTTACTATTTTTAAGGCATTAATAAGTGCAGCAGTAACAACTATAGCAGTTCCGTGTTGGTCGTCATGAAAAACAGGAATATTCAATTCTTCAATTAAAGTTCTTTCAATTTCCACACATCTAGGAGAGGAAATATCTTCAAGGTTAATTCCACCATATGTTGGTGCAACAGCCTTTACTATATTGATTATCTCTTTAGGATCCTTTGTATCTAACACAAGAGGAACAGCATTAACTTCTCCGAATTTTTTAAATAAAACACATTTTCCTTCCATAACTGGAAGAGCTGCTTCCGGTCCTATATCACCTAAACCAAGTACAGCAGTACCATCGGAAATTACAGCAACGGTATTTCCCTTCCAAGTATATTTATAGGCATCGTCTTTGTTTTCTGCAATTTTTCTACAAGGCTCTGCTACTCCTGGAGTATAGGCAATAGCTAAATCATCCTTATCCTCTAACTTAGCCTTTAATTCTACTGAAAGTTTCCCCTTCCATTCTTCATGTTTTTTTAATGCTAATTCATAAATATTTGACATAACAACCTCCTACCCAAAAAATATAGGTACTAAAGAAAAATAAACTGCCAACTTTGTACCTTTATAATTTTTTATTCTTTTATTTTAAATATTTTATAATTTCAAAATTAATAGTTCTATTTTTAACAATTCATTTTAATATATGTACAAATAAATTTTAACATAATCCTAACTTAAGGTAAAACTATAAAGCTAGTATTTATAAAAACTTAATTAAAAACAAGATGACTATTAATTCTATAACAAATTTTTTAAAGTTAATAAATAAAGCTCAACTGTTAAAGTAAATACGCTAAATATAGTAGTATACATTATTATTCTTGACGCTAATTGAGATTCACCTGTGTAATTTACAGCTAAAACATAACTTGAAACTGCAGCCGGCGCTGACATGGAAATTACTATTGCAAATAAATCCATTCCTCTAAATCCTAGAAAAACAGCAATAAATATACCGAATATTGGAATTAATAAATTTCTTCCTAGACAGGTAAGATAAACATTTTTTAACATGGTTTTATCTTTTTTCAAAACTAGCCCTGCTCCAATAAACATTAAGCCTAAAGGTGTAGTTAAGGCCCCTAAGTCCGTTAATGGCTCCAGTATTATTGGCGAAATTGGAATTTTACAAATATTTATAATTAACCCGAAAATTGCACCTAATATTAACGGATTTTTTATAATATTTATAACTATTTTAGATAACTTAATTTTTCCTACACTGGCATAGATTTCAAATCCTAAAACAGCGAAAATATTGGTAATCGGTCCTAAAAATCCTATTAATAATACTAAGGGACTTATATCTATATTTTTACCATAATAATTAGTTGCTAAAGCTATTCCTAAAAGTAACATATTTGGTCTTACAATTCCTTGGAGCATAGTTGCTTTAACTCCTCTAGTCCTTCTGGTCCTATTAAGTAAGAACATCGCTGTTACAAAAACACAAATATAAAATAAGATTACATATAAAAGAACATAGAAATTTATATTTTTTAAAGATTTTGAATTTACTATACTGGTTAACATGTACAAGGGCATAAAAATATTAAAAACTAGACGATTTCCTTCGTCTACAAAATTTTTAGACATTATATTATACTTGCCTGCCAAAAATCCTAAACCTATTAGAAAAAAAGTTGGAAAAATAACTTTAACTATTTCAATAAATAAACCCATATTTTCTTAATCCTTTGTAATAAATTTAATACTTTTACTCTACTATAATCATATAGTATAAATAAGTATTCTTAAAGTTAAATATTATACAAAAAGAAGTAAATGTTTTTTATTTAAACATTTACTTCTTTTTACTTAAAATGCAGGAACTACTGCTCCCTCATATTTTTCTTCTATGAATTTTTTACAATTTTCTGAAGTCATTACCTTTACAAGTTTTTTAATATTTTCATTGTCCTTATTTTCAGATTTTACTGCAACTATATTTACATAAGGTGAGTCATTACCTTCCATTACAATACTATCTTTTAAAGGATTTAAATCCACTGTTAATGCATAATTAGAATTAATTACTGCTCCATCAACATCAACATAGGCACTTGGAATATTAACTGCTTGTAATGCTGTAAATTTTAAGTTTTTAGGATTTTCAGCAACATTTTCCTTTGTAGCACTTAAATTAGTGTTATCATCTAATTTTATAAGTCCATTGTTTTCCAATAATAATAAGGCTCTTCCACCATTAGTAGGGTCATCTGGAATTAATATTTCTGCACCTTCAGGTAATTCATCTAATGACTTATGCTTTGTAGAATAAAAGCCCATTGGTTCAACATGTATTTCCCCTGCTACTACAAAATCATAACCCTTTTCTTCATTTTGTTGATCTAAATATTGTTTATGCTGGAAGAAGTTAGCATCTATGTCACCACTATCTAAAGCTATATTCGGCATTACATAATCATCAAAATTAACTATTTCAACTTCTAAACCTTCAGCTTTAAAATCCTCTTCTAATGCTTCCAATATTTCTGCATGAGGTGTTGCTGTTGCACCTACCTTAATTTTCTCTAACTTTTCTTCACTAGTTGCTGCTCCAGTTGTTTTTGTAGTGTCCTTTTCCTTATCTTTAGAACTACATCCAACAACTGCTAACATTGAAATTACTAGTAAAATTGCTAATACTCTTTTCTTCATTTTTTACCCCCTATTTTTTATTTGTTTTTCTATTTAAATAATTTCCTATTATTTGAACGATTTGTACTATTATTACAAGTAATATTACAGGTATCCAAAGTAGAATAGTTATTGATCTTTGATGTCCATAGGTTAAGGCTACTGCTCCTAACCCTCCTCCTCCAATAAAACCAGCCATTGCTGAATATCCTATTATATTAATAATAGTCATTACAATACCGTTAATTATCATAGGCATAGTTTCCGGAATCATAACTTTCAAAATTATTTGAGAATTAGTTGACCCCATAGCCTTTGCCGCTTCTATTAAGCCTTTATCCATATCTAAAAAGTAACCTTCCATTAATCTTGCTACAAATGGAATTGATGCTATTGTTAGTGGAACTATAAAAGCTGTCGGCCCTATTACCTTTCCTACAATAATTCTAGATAGTCCTAATAAAATCATTATTAAGATAGCAAAGGGAATGGATCTAAAAACATTAATAACCGTACTTAAAAAATTGTAGATATAACTTGATGGTGATATTCCATCTTCCCTGGTAACTACTAATATAATCGCTAAAGGTAAACCCAGTATTACAGCTATTATAGAGGATACAAAAACCATATATAGAGTTTCTAAGGTTGCAGGAGCCACTACTTCCCAAACTTGTTCATAAGTCATTATAGCACCTCCGCTTTTATATTCTTTTCTTCAAGATAGTCTAAAATTTTACCTAGTTCTTGGTAATCCCCAATTACCTCTACTATCATATAGCCTATGGACTTATCTGTTACCTTGTTAATTTTTCCTTGTATTAGATTTATTGAAGAATCAAATTTTTTAACAATATCACTAAGAATAGGTTCTTTTGATGTGTTATCATCATAGGTTATTCTTATTAATTTCCCCTTAAATTCTTCAGGATTCCATAAAAAGTCATCATCTGACTCCTTAAGATTTTCTATAAAGGACAGGGTTCTTTTATGTTTAGGGTTTCTAAAAAGCTCCTCAACTGTATTTTCCTCTATTATTTTACCATTTTCCATAACGGCAATTCTGTCACAAATATCCTTAGCTACTTCCATTTGATGAGTAATCATAACAATTGTCATATTTAGTTCCCTAACTACCTTCTTAAGTAATTCCAATATTTGCTTTGTATTAGCAGGATCAAGGGCTGATGTTCCCTCGTCACTTAATAGTAGTTTTGGCTCTGTTGCAATTGCTCTAGCAATAGCCACTCTTTGTTTTTGCCCTCCTGAAATTTCTGCCGGATATGAATTTTTCTTATCCATTAAATCGACAAATTCCAAAAGTTCATTTACCCTATTTTCTATTTTATCCTTTGGCATTTTTAATAATTCCAAAGGATAGGCTATATTCTTATAAACTGTTTTTTGGTCAAAAAGATTAAAGGATTGGAAAATCATTCCAATATCTTTTCTTTCTTCTAGTAATTCTTTTTGATTTAGTGATGTAATTACCTTACCGTCTATTTTAATTGTACCTGACGTTGGTTCCTCTAATCTATTTAAACATCTGACTAAAGTTGATTTCCCGGCACCACTTAAACCAATAATGCCATATATTTCACCTTGTTTTACTGTAAAAGAAACATCGTTAACAGCTCTAAACACATTTGAGCCAACCTTAAATTCTTTTACAAGGTTTTTTACCTCTATCATAAAACCTCCACTATATATAAAAAACCTCTCTTTAGAGAGGAATTAATTAATTCTTTACAAAAAAATTTAAAACTTTTTTGCAATAAAGCATATTAAAAGTATATCTTTTAGCCTATTGTATGTCAATTAAATACAGTATTTTAGCTATATTAATTTCAAATAACTAGATATCGGCTAAGTAGGAAATAATATTTCCTATGTCATCATAATATACATAATTAGCTATATGATCATAGTCGGTTTTTTCTTTATTTATTAAAACTAAATTATTCCCCTTATAATATTGAATAAAGCTAGCTGCAGGATATACCTTTAGGGAAGTTCCTCCTACTAGAAGTATTTCTGCATCACTTATTAATTTTATAGCATTTATAATATTGTTTTCATTTAAACTTTCACCATATAATACAACATCCGGTCTTACAATGCCTTTTTTACATACATCACATTCAATACTGTAATTATTGTTTTTAACTTCTTCTAATGTATATTCCTGCCCACAATTTGTACAATAAAAATCCCTTAGGTTTCCATGAATTTCAACTACATTTTCACTACCTGCCATTTGATGTAGGGAATCTATATTTTGTGTAACAACGCCTTTTAATTTTCCCATTTTTTCTAACTTAGCCAAACCTATATGGGCTGCATTTGGTTTAGCATCTTCGTAGATTAGATTTTCCTTAACATATTTCATAAAATCTTTAGGGTAATTGGCAAAAAACTCATGACTAAGCATATATTCCGGACTAAAATTAGAGTCATTTTTTTGATTATACAAGCCTGTTGCAGAACGAAAATCCGGTATGCCAGACGCTGTTGAAACTCCTGCTCCTCCAAAAAATACTATATTATTACTTCTAATAACTGCTTTTTTTAACCTTTCTATATTATTCATATTATCCCTCCTAGTTAGGATTACTCAATATAGTCAATATTACTTAGCTTATCATCTTTATAATAACATATTATCTCCTTGTATTTTCCCTTATATATTTTCATAATCTCATCCATAGAGTCGGATTTGTTATCTATTTTTAAAAATGTTTCTAAATCCATCCATGATAAATTCCCCTCTCTGTTACTGGAAATTAAGTCACCATAATATGAATTTGTATAATATAACAAACCAACTAATCTTTTATTGCAGTCTAACATATACCATTGGAATATTCCCTTTAATTTAATATTTTCAATATTCAAATTAGTTTCTTCTTTAATTTCCCTAATACAGGAACTTTCTAAACTCTCTCTTCTTTCAACATGGCCTCCGGGAAAAGTTAAGCCTTCCCAACCTTCATTTTTAACCTTATCTAAAACTAAAACTTTATTATCTTTTAAATCATGTATCATACACATATTCATTAAAACTACTTCCATATTTTCCCTCAACTTATTCTTATTTCTAGTACTATTCTTTAATAAAAATAAAAGTGGAGTATTTATTTTCCACTTCCACTTTTGTTTGTAGCTTTCTTTTTCTTATTATTCTTTTTCTTGTTTTTCATATATTCGTCGTATTCTTCCTGAGTATAATATTTAGTGTATCTTTCATCTATTACTAAACTAGTATTAAACATTATAGCTCCAATAATTGCATTTATTCCATATATGTCCGGAATATATAATATAGCAAAAAAAGAAAAAATAGGTAGTGTTTTTGATAAAAATTCCAAGACTTTATTTTTCTTAAATCTTTGAACGTAGAAATTCTTTGTTAAAATCCTAAATCTATAAATCATAGATGCTAGAAAAACTAACACAGCAACTACTAAATAAATTAAACTTAATTCCTTTTTTGCAAACTTGTATAGAATATAGAAAAGTAAAATTGTTGTTAACATCTGTAAAAATACTGCAAATTTTCTTTTTTTATGTAAATCCATAATCTCTCCTTATTAATATTTAATATTATCATAGTACAATTTACATATATAATTCAAGTAAAAAAATTGTTTAATTTATTTATAAAATAGTTTATTATTTTATATGTTGATAAATATCATATATAAAATTTATCAATAATGTTAAAATAAAAAATTGGTGGCTTGTCCACCAATAATAAAAGGGAGGTTTTTTATGATTTTATTTGTTACGGGAATGCTCCTATTAATAGTAGGAGGATATTTCTACGGAAAGTTCTGCGAAAGGGTTTTTGGCCCAGATGATAGGGAAACACCAGCTGTTAAAAGTTACGATGGTGTTGACTATGTACCTATGAAAGATTGGAAGAATAAACTAATCGAATTACTTAATATTGCTGGAACCGGTCCAATATTAGGTCCAATTCAAGGTATTTTATTTGGTCCAATTGCTTTTATAACTATTCCTATTGGATGTGTTTTAGCAGGAGCTTTACACGATTATTTTATTGGTATGATCTCTATGAGAAACAACGGTGCACAGGTACCTAAATTAGTTTCAAAATACATGGGAAATACTATGAACAAAATATATAACATTGTTATTTGGCTATTAATGTTACTTACAGGTGTTGTATTTATTTATACACCAGGAGACTTAATAGTTAACGATATTCTTCATATGGATATTAACTCAAATGTTATTTGGATTGTTTATGCTCTAATTTTATTTTATTACATTATTTCTACAATTTTCCCAATTGATAAAATAATCGGTAGAATTTATCCTTTATTTGGTGCAGTTTTAATAGTATCTGCTATTGGAGTTTTCATAGGTATTATTAGAGATGGTGGTGCAAATTTACACAATCTTACAAATACCGGTTTGCTTTTTGCAAAACATCCAACAGGGCAAAAATTCATACCTGTATTCTTTATAACAGTTGCCTGTGGTATAATGTCCGGTTTTCATGGTTCCCAAGCAACATTAATATCAAGAACTGTAAAACATGAAAAAGAAGGCCGTGGAGTATTCTACAATATGATGATAGGAGAAGGTCTAATTGCCATGGTATGGGCAGCTGGAGCAATGATTTTGTTTAATTCCGGTACTGATGTGTCAACTGGTGCTACAGAAATGGTAGGAATTATTTCAAGAGAATTTATGGGAACAGTTGGAGGACTTTTTGCTATAGCAGGAGTTATAGTATTACCTATTACTTCTGGAGATACTGCCTTTAGGTCATTAAGATTAATGATAGCTGAGCAATTTAATATTGACCAAAAATCTGCTGTTAAAAGAGTTGTTCTTTCTTTAATTATATTTATACCAGCAATTGCAATTCTTTTCTTTGCAAAATCAAATGCAGACGGATTTAACCTATTATGGAGATATTTTGGTTTTACAAATCAATTTGTAGCTGTATTTGCCCTAGCATTAATTACAGTATACTTAAAAGCCCATGGAAAAAATTATTGGATTTCTATGATTCCAGGATTTTACTATACCTTTATAGTTGCTTCCTATATATTCCATGAACCTATAGGTTTTGGTTTGGAAAGTCGTCTAGGTTTTGATCCTCAAAGTTATACTATATCCTATATTTTAGGAGCAATTTTTGTAGTTCTTTTCTATATATTAATATTAAAAATAACTTCAAAAAGAAAAGACGAAATAATAAAACTAGATAGAATATAAAAACAAGCTAAAGGATAAACCTTTAGCTTGTTTTTTTTTAGGAACTAATTTATTATAATCCGTAAAAGTATAAGCTCTCTAAACCATAGTATTTTTTATTTCTTTTATAAAATCATAAACTTTTTCCGGAGCTTCATCTCCACTTTCTTCTATTATGTTAACAATAGCTGAACCTATAATTATTCCATCTGAAATTTCTGCCATATTCTTAGCTTGATTTTTATTTCCTATACCAAATCCTATTGCTACAGGAGTGTTAGTATATTCTTTTACTAAATTTACCAATCCTTCAAGTCCATCTGAAAAATTCTTTCTAACTCCAGTTACACCCATTGAAGAAACTAAGTATACAAATCCTTTAGCATCCTTTGCTAGCATTTCAACTCTATTTTTAGAAGCCGGAGAAATTAAAGTAATTATTATAATTCCATATTTATCTGCAAAAACTTTCATTTCATCTCTTTCTTCATAGGGTAGATCAGGTACAATTATTCCATCAGCACCAACTTCTTTACACTTTTTGAAAAAATCATCATATCCATATTTAAATACAGGATTACAATAGGTTAAAAAGACAATAGGAGTGCTTGTTTTTTTTCTTACAGTTTCTACTAAGTCAAAGGCCTTTTCTATTTTCATACCGTTTTTTAAAGCCTTTATATTTGCATTATGAATTACTTCCCCTTCAGCATTTGGATCTGAAAAAGGAATTCCTATTTCTATTAAATCAGTTCCGGCTTCAACCATTTTATATATAACCTTCTCGGATATTTCCAATGTTGGATGACCTGCTGTAATATATCCTATGAAAGATTTCGTATTTTTTAAAGCTTCTTCTATTCTATTCATTTATATTCTCCCCTCTGTATCTTGCAATAGCAGCTACGTCTTTATCGCCTCTACCTGATAGACAAACTATAATACTGTCTTCCGGCGTATATTCTTTTGCCACTTCTAAAGCTTTAGATAATGCAAAAGAAGACTCTACTGCACAAATAATTCCTTCTGTTTTAGCTAGATATTCAAAAGCCTGAACTGACTCTTCATCAGTTACAGGAACATATTCAGCTCTTTTGCTATCATGTAAATAGGAGTGCTCCGGACCTATTCCGGGATAATCCAGACCTGCAGATATTGAATAAACCGGTGCTATTTGTCCTTGGTCGTCTTGAACAAAATACGACTTCATACCATGAAATATTCCAACCTCTCCTGTAGTTATTGTTGCTGCATGTTTTCCTGTTTTTATACCTAGTCCTGCAGCTTCACAGCCTATTAAGCGGACATCTTTTTCTTCAATAAAGTCTGCAAACATTCCTATTGCATTACTTCCTCCTCCTACACAAGCTAAAACAGCTTTAGGAAGTTTTCCTTCTATTTCTAATATTTGTTTCTTTGCTTCTTTGCTAATTACAGATTGGAAATATTTCACCATAGCCGGATAAGGATGGGGACCAACTGCTGAGCCAAGTACATAAAAAGTATCATCAAATCTACCAGCTAATTCCCTAATTGTTGCATTTACAGCATCTTTTAAAGTTTTTGTACCTTCTGTAACAGCATTTACCTTTGCACCTAATAGTTCCATCCTATAGACATTTAGGGCTTGACGGTCTGTATCTTCCTTTCCCATGAAAATCTCACATTCCATTCCAAAAAGGGCTGCAATTGTTGCTGTAGCTACTCCATGTTGACCTGCTCCTGTTTCAGCAATTAATCTGGTTTTACCTAATCGTTTTGCTATAAGAGCTTGTCCAATTACATTATTTATTTTATGAGCACCTGTATGATTTAAATCCTCCCTTTTTAAATATACTTTTGCCCCTCCTAAGTCCCTTGAAATATTTTCTGCATAATATAGTAAAGATGGTCTATTAACATAATTATTTAATAAATCATTGTATTCTTTTATAAAACTTTCATCCTCTATACATTCATAAAAAGTTTTTTCAATATTCTTCATTTCTTCCATTACAACTTCCGGCATATATTGGCCACCATGTTGACCATAACGTCCCTTATTCATTTCTTACTCTCCTTATAAATTCTTTAATTTTATATCTGTTTTTACTTCCTCTTAATTCCACTCCGGTACTTGCGTCCACTCCATAGGGTTTAACTGTATTTACTCCATTAACAACATTAAATGGTGTTAATCCTCCTGCTAGAAAAAATGGTTTATTAACTCTTGGTATTAATTCCCAATTAAATTTTTCCCCTGTGCCACCTTTTCCATTATCAAATAATAAATAATCTACATCATAATCCATATAAACATTTTCTGAGTTAAGATTTATTGCCTTTATTATTTTATTTTCACATTTTTTCTTAAGTTGATTTATATATATCTTATCTTCTTCTCCATGTAGCTGAATTATATCTATAAGCTTTTGCTTACATATATTTTCAATAGTTTCTATTTTCTCATTTACAAATACGCCAACAACCTTTATATCCTTGTTTAAAAATGATTTTAATTCCTTTGCTAAAAGTGGAGTAATTTGTCTTTTGCTTTTTGCAAATACAAATCCTATATAATCGGGTTTTAATTCATTTACTATTTCAACATCATTTAAACTTCTTATTCCACAAATCTTCACCTTTGTCATTTTATGCCTCTAATAGTATTAAAAACCTTGTTTTTATTTTTTGCCTTCATAAAAAACTCCCCTATTAATACGGCATCTATATTATTTTCCTCTAATTTCTGAATATCCTTCCTTGTTTCTATTCCACTTTCAGAAATATATATAAGGTCTTTAGGTACTAATTTCCTTAATCTAACACTATTGTTTATATCTACGGTGAAATCCTCTAAATTTCTATTATTAACCCCTATAATTCTAGCCTTTGCCTTTAAAGCCATTTGAATTTCCTTTTCATTATGAGTTTCAACTAATACATCTAGTTTTAATTTTCTTGCTAAATCCAAATACTCCATTAGCTGTTTTTCTTCTAAAATAGCACAAATTAGTAAAATTCCATCTGCTCCTATTAACTTTGATTCATATATTTGATATTTATCAACAATAAAGTCCTTTCTTAAAATTGGTAGATTAATACTTTCAGAGATTTCCTGTAAATATTCATTTTTACCTTTAAAAAAATATGGTTCTGTTAAAACAGATACAGCACTAGCTCCAATTTTTTCATACTCCTTAGCTATTTCTAAATAATTAAAATCTTCTGCAATAACTCCCTTTGATGGGGAAGCCCTTTTTACTTCCATAATAAAAGCCATTTCGTCTTTTTTTAAAGCCTCATAAAAATTTTTCTTTTTATTACAACCTTTTGATTCTTCTTTTAGACTTTCTAAAGGCTTTTCTTTTTTAAGCAAGTCCACTCTTTCTTTTGTTTTTTTAACTATATTGTCTAATATCATATTTCATCTCTTTCGTAAGATTTATAAAATCTTCAAGTTGTTTATAGGCCTTTCCCGAATCTATTATTCTTGATGCTAAATCTATAGAGTCTAGTAGTGATAACTCCGGTTTAGCTACATGAATTCCCGCTGCGGAATTTAAAATTACTGCATCTCTTTTTGGTCCCTTTTTTCCTTCTAAAATATCCATTGTTATTTTTGCATTTTCCTTTGGAGTTCCACCAATTAAATCTTCTTTTTTACACCTAATCAACCCTACAGATTCAGGTGTAATAACTTTTTCTTCAAATTTTCCATGATTTATCTTACATATAGTTGTCGGTGAACTTAAGGACAATTCGTCTAATCCATCTTGACCATATACAACTATTCCTTTTTCAACACCTAAATTTGATAATACCTTTGCCATTGGTTTTACTAAGCTCTCATCATAAACTCCTAGAACTTGCATTGATGCTCCTGCAGGATTTGCCAAAGGTCCAATAATATTAAAAATACTTCTAATAGCTAATTCTTTTCTAACCGGTGCTACAAACTTCATTGCTATATGATAATTTTGTGCAAATAGAAAACAAAATCCTATTTTATCTAAAATATTCTTACTATGCTCCGGTGAAATATTTAAATTAGCTCCTAGGGCTTCGACAACATCTGCTGCACCACATTTAGATGAAGAAGCTCTATTACCATGTTTAGCTACCGGAATACCTGCTGCCGAAATAACAATAGATGATGTTGTAGAAATATTAAAAGTATTAGCCCTATCTCCTCCTGTTCCTACTATTTCCAAAACAGGTTTATCATTTAAAAGTTTGACACAATGCTTTCTCATACCTGCTGCCGAGCCTGTAATTTCTTCTACAGTTTCCCCCTTTATTGCCAAACCTGTAATATACGAGGAAATTTGCACCTCCGATGCCTTTCCTGTCATAATTTCATCCATAACTTCCTTAGTCATTTTATAACTTAAATCTTTTCTGTTGGATATTATCTGTATCGCTTCTTCTATCATTATTTACCTCTCTTATTTAAATTTTTTCATACCTCTTTCTTTATTAAACTAATTTTTATATATTTATTTTCCTGAATTAATTTCTAATATAAGGGGAATTCAATTTCCTGAACCTATACTACTATTAGAAAAATTTCTATTCAGGAAATTGAATACTGGGTTATTTTTATATTCAAACTCCCTACTACAAATTTATCTTAATAAATAATCCTATAGAATTTTTACTTTAATCTTTCCAATATTTTTCAAAGCTTGAATAATAAACCATAAAAAAACCGCCCTCGACAATATATGTCAAGGGCGGTAAATACAAAAATTCACCACGGTGCCACCTTGTTTTAAGCGCAACGCTTTCTCTAGCAGGGTACCATCATACCCCTGGCAACTTACGTATGCCTTACGTCATAGAATACTAAGCCTAAGCTTTTCACTATGCCCTCAGTGGTCCATTTAATAATCTGCTTACTGCTGTTTCTCACCATCCCAGCTCTCTTTAAGGGCTAACAATTATTCTTATCTCCACTTCAACGGTTTAAAGTTATATGAAATTAAATATGATAATACTATATTATTTTTCCTTTGTCAAATATTTTTTTAAATCTTTTACTCTTTTGGAACCTTGTCATAAAATATAATCATCCATGGGGATTTATACTTGTGTAAATTCGCTATTTTAAAATCACCATTTTCTTCAGACACTGTAAATTCTGCTTCTACATCTTCTGTATGAATAACTTCTTTATTTTCTACAACAACTCCAGTGTAATTTACCCTATATTTTTTTCCTAAATTCCCTTCTTCTAAAAATTTAATATCAATATTTTCTAGATCCACCTTGTATTTATCTATATTTTCAATATAGGTAAATAATACCCCTTTTGAAACTATTTCTTCATAAAGGTCCTCTGTGAAAAACTTTTTATATTTTTCTACTTTATTTGAATTTTCTGCACTACTTTCTGTCTCTGTAGAAGAGTCCTTTATTCCCAATTCAGCAACTTCTGAATTTAAAATATTTTTCGAATCTTCTTCAAAACTGCTATAGTTAAGTTCGATAAAATTCTTAATTAACTTTTCTTCAGAATCTTTTGATGAACAACTTGCTAATACAAAAATTGCCATTAAAAATAATAATATTAATTTAAACTTTTTCATAATCTTATCCTTTCAAATTGTATTATATAGAAAAAAACCTGTATATCTATTTTAAAATAAATATATAGGTTTTTAAGAACTATTTTATTTTATTGCTGCTAATTTGTGTAAATTTAAAGTTAATCCACCATCTACTGTAAAGTCTGTACCGGTAATAAAGGATGCCTTATCACTAGCTAAAAATTCAACTATATTGGCTATATCCTCTGATTTTCCTGCTCTTCCTATTGGTGTTACAGATTTTAAGAAATCCATTTGCTCAGGATGTTCTTTTGCAGCTTCTTCAGCCATTGGAGTTAAAATAATTCCTGGAGATACTGAAACTATTCTTGCCCCTTTTTCTCCATATTTTTCTGCATTCTTTTTAACTAGTAATCTAACACCTTTTTTAGAAAAATTATAAGCATTTGAAGAATTACCTTCCATTAATTTTTCAAGCTTATCTAAATTATTATCCTTTGATGGCTCCTTTAACAACTCATCATATTCTGGATTATCTGGTATAACAGACCCCATCATAGAGCTAATTAAAATAAGTACCGTATCTTTATTTACATAATTATATAACTCATCTATTAATATTTCTGGTCCCATTAAATCTATTTCAAGAGTTTTTCTTACATCTGCTCCGTCCCCACTAACTCCTGCTGAATTTACTACTGAACCAATTTCTCCTAAAGAATTTGCATATTCCAACAATTCTTTTACTGAATCCCTTTTAGAAACGTCTGCTATAAAATATTTAGCATTTACATTTAAATTACCTAATACCTTTACTGCTTTTTGTAATTTAACTTCATTTCTACCTGTGATTACTACTATACCTTCTGGAAGTTTTTTTGCACATTCAAGTCCTATTCCACTTCCGCCACCTGTTACAATATGAACTTTCATTAAAATTCCTCCTTTAAAATAATCAAAAAAACAAAATCATTATTTATTTATACATATTATATTATACTACATCTAACCAAGTTTTAAAGTTAGGGGCAGGAAATTCCCTGTTTAATCTTTCTAGTTCATCTTCCTTTAAAATAATTTTTAAGGAGGCTATATTATCTTGTATATGTTCTTTTTTTATGGCTTTTGGTATAGTAACAATGTTTTTTCTATTTAATACAAAACTTAGTAATAGTTGATAAACACTTATATTATGATTTTTAGCTATTTCCATAACTGACTTATTATTTACTAATTCTTCCCTTAAAAATCCTCCCTGAGCTAGGGGACAATAGGCCATCATAACAGTATTGTTTTTCATTAACCAACTTTGTAAATCATATTCTGTTCCTCTTGAACCTAAATGGTATAGTACTTGGTTTATAACACAATTACTTCCCTTTTCAATTGAGAACAATTCTTCCATATCTTCAGTGTCAAAATTAGATACACCCCATTGTTTAATTATTCCCTGTTTTACCATTTCTTCAAAACAGTCTACAGTTTCCTTTAATGGAACTGTTCCCCTCCAGTGTAGAAGATATAAATCCAAATAATCAGTCCCCATTCTTTTTAAAGAATTTTCTACTGATGAAAATATTTTTCTTCTTGAAGCATTATGTGGATAAACTTTAGATACAAGAAATAAATCTTTTCTATTAAAGTCCTTTATTGCTTCACCAACAATTAGCTCCGCTCCCCCTTCACCATACATTTCCGCTGTATCAATTAAATTTAATCCTTTGTTAATTCCAAATTGTAAAGCCTCAACTTCAACTTTCCTTTTTCTTGAGTCTTCTCCAAGTCTCCAAGTTCCTTGTCCTAGTTTTGGTATGTAATTTCCATTTTTTAATAATAATTTATCCATTTTTCTCCTAAAATAAAATTTCACCTCTTCTATTTACTATATTTTTACAAATCTTACAAAATATTTATATTTATCCATAATCCTAACATAGTTTTTTGTCCAAAACAAATTAATGAGTAATTACCGGTATATCTTATGTTATAATCATTTATAGAAAGGGAGGTATAAATGAAAAAATTAAAATTACTTATACTATTTTCCCTTATGGCTTTTACTTTAATTGGCTGTAATGGAAATAACAATAATGAAACCGCTACTTCCAGTAGCACAAAACCTACTACAGTTAAAGAAACAAAACCCTATTCTTTAGTTGATGGTAGTGAAATTTCTGAAAATGATAAATACAATCCAGTTATTGGTGTCATGCTAGATAATCATCCAGAAGCAATGCCTCAATCAGGTTTTAATAAAGCAAGTATTGTATATGAATTTAAAGTAGAGGGGGACTTTACAAGATATTTAGCGATTTTTCAAAATAGTGATGCAGAATTAATAGGACCTGTAAGATCTGCTAGACCTTATTTTGTACAGACTATTGCAGAATTTAATGGTATTTTCGCCCACTTTGGTGGAAGTGATTTAGGAATAAAGACCATAGCTACATTAAATATAGATAATTTAAATGGTATGGAATTAGAAGGAACTACCTTTTACAGAAATAGAGAGGTAAATAAGGTTTCACCACATAATGCCTATACATCTATGGAATTACTAGAAGATGCCATTTCACAAAAAGCTTATAAAACCAATAGAGAATTTGAAGGTTTTAAATTTGATTTAGATGGAAAAGAAGTTTCAAAGCAAATGAATGGTGGAAAAACTGCTAGTGAAGTTCATGTTCCCTTTAACCCAAATTATATAGTGGATTTTAAATATGATGAGTCAAAAAAATCCTATGAGATTTTTAGAAATGATACTCAAATAGTAGATGAAGCTGATGAAGAAAATGTTTATACTAAAAATATTATTATTGAATTTGCTAGTAGTAAAGTAAATGGACCAGCTGGTACTTTAGAAATATCCCATATAGGTAAAGGAACAGGTAAATTAATTACAGAAGGAAAAGTAATAGATATTAACTGGTCAAAAGAAACAGCAACGGACAGAACAATTTTCACAAATACAGACGGGGAGGAAATATTTTTAAATCCTGGTCAAACTTGGGTAGAAGTAGTTGAACCAAGTACAAATATTGCAACAAATTAAAAATAAAAATATTATTAAAAAAAGCATCTAAAAGTTACTTTTGTTCTAACTTTCAGATGCTTTAACTTTATTGTTTTAATCTATTGTTCTGGCTTTTAATTCTTCAAAATAATCTAAGTCCCTTATTGTATCCTTACCATAACAAACATTCACCAATGCCAATAAGGTTTCTGGTAGGCTTATGTCATCCTTATAAGCTATAAATACACTACTCCACTCAGGATTGAATTTATTTTTATATTTTCTCAAACCCTTAAATCCGTATATTTTATTTCCATATTCGTATGCTAAATTTACTAATTTCTCCTTTGTACTTGAATAGGCCTTAGTTCCAACATTTGATAAAGGTGCAATACCTAGGTCAAAATATTCGTATCCATTTTCCTTTGCCCACTCTATAATAGTTATAAATAGCATATCCATTATTCCATCTGGAGAATTGTTTTTATGTCGCATTAAATCTATGGAAAGTGTATTTCTTCCTTTAACTGGCATCATATTTGCAAAGGCTTCAATTTCTCCCTCTGCATTTTCAATAATAAAAACCGGCGCCCTATTAATATAACTCTCTTCAAAAGCCCCTAGGGAGAAATGCATTTCATCTCTTTTTCCTAGCCATTCATCAGAAACTGCTTTTAATTCTTCCATAGTCTTATTATCATATGGAGGCTGTATAACTTTAAAAGTTAACCCCTTAGGTTCCATACTATTAATGGTTTTTCTTAAAATTTTATTTCTTTTTCCTGCTAGATTAAAATTCTGTACATCTACTGTTGCACTTTCACCAATTTTCAAAAACCTAAACCCTATACTCATATAGTCTTCTAAATACTTTCCAGTAATTTGATAAAAACATACTTTCATCTTATTTCCAAAGGCCCACTGAATAAGTTCATCAATAGCATCTTCAAAATCTTCAGGATCTCCTGCTGGGTCACCTAAAACAAGTATATTGTCCTTATATGGTCTATATAAAAACATAACAGTTTCTTTTTCATTTAGAAAATAATTTTTATCATCCATGTAAAATAAATGAGTGTAGGCAGTATAAGGATATTTTTCATAGAACTTTTCAAACTTCTCCATACCAACTTCAGTATTTTTATAAAACTCTACATGCTTTCTATTAATTCCCGCCATTACGGAAAGTACAAGTATTGCTACTAAGGGACTGAATAAAACATATATTGGATAGTTTTTTATAAAATCCAAAGAATATTTACCAGTTCCATGTAAAAAATCAACTTTATGGGTTATATTGAAAAATATAATATAAGCTGTAAATATTAGTAATACAAATGCCGAGTTCTTAATTAAATGATTAGCATTTAACTTTCCTGTTGAAGCCTGGAAATACCTACGATTTAATATTAAAGCCAAGGCAAGTACTATACAAATTACAGCCTCAATATAGCTTCTTCCTTTATACAGGTAAATTATTGCTGCTATTGTTAATAACATCACCGACAAATTATGGGCTACTTTTACCATGTTTTTTATACCACTTGATAAAACTACCAGCAGTATACCAATAACCAAGGTAAATCGTCTGTTAAACATTATCATATAATCCGGGAACAATTTTCCCATAACTCTAAATCTAACAAATAATCTAGGCATTGCCATGGATATAATAATTATTATACCTGCCATTAATACAGAAAAGGATAGTAATATGGCCATAAAATTAGCCTTTTCAAAAACTTGTTCGCCTGTTTCATCTTTAGGTGAAATCATTAATAATATTAATCCAACAAGCCAAGGAATAATTGTATAACAAATTCTACAAATTAATAAACTAAATACTATGTTTGGCTCTCCATAACCCATCATTTTAAATAAAACCATAGATGCAACTTCAAAAGAACCTAAACCACCTGGAATCATACTTATAATTCCTACAATTGTCGCTAATACATAGACAATACAACTTTCCATTAAGGAAATTTCAGGCTGGTAGAATTTTATTGTAAAAGCAAAAAACAAGGCTGCTAAAAACCATTCAAAGGTAGATTGTAAGGTTAATAAAACCCTTAGTTTTAATTGTCCCTTTGCAAATACAGAATCCTCATCTGTTACAAACTTTTTAATTGGTAGTTTATCACTAAAAATAAATAATAAAACTACTAAAAACATTAAGACCATTATTGGAATTAATGCCGGTTTACCTATTTTTATCAGTCCTATACTAGAAGGTAAGGCTAAAGAAAATAGTCCTATAATATCTGAAAACAAAACTATAAACATAATTCTATTTACTACTTTTCTGTCAACATCAAATCTATTATAGGAAAACTCTCTAATTGTTAGTCCTGCTACACCACCAAAACCAATAAAGTTATTAAAGGATTGAGATATCCAACCTATCCTAAAAACTTCAAGTTTTGGCATTTTCATTTTATAATAGGCAGCTAAAATAAAATCGTAAATTGCTGCAAAACTAAAACATAACAAACCTAAAGCAACAAACATAAATTTTTGCCATGTTGTCATGGTTTTTGCCATTTTTAATAATTCTCTACCATCTAATCCCTTTACTTCTTTAACAATAACATATGTAGTTAATAAAATAATTAAGGTTATTAAAATCCCCTTTATTATTTTCTTGTGTTTCCCGTAAAATTCCTTTAATTTATTCATATACATAACTCCTAAATATAACAATCATATTAAATATATTACCATATAGTAGATTGTTTTTACATTAGGTAAAACAATCTTAATAATGTTTTAATAATTTCTTAATATTTAATTCACTAAATAATGTTAAATATTGTTATATTTTATATTACTTCTATTTGACATGGTCCTAGTGCTTTTAGTGCATTATTATGGCTTTCTACAGTAACACCTGCACAACAGGAAGAATCTACAAGAATATTAGTTTCCGGTAAAAATGATTTTATTGTTAGAGCATTGGATATTACACATATATCTGTACACAACCCTACGATTGTAATTGAATCTATTTTTTCCTTTTTATTTTCCTCATATAATAATAGGGCTAAATCCTTTGAGCCAAAAGTTTCTTTGTCAATAGGCTCAGTTTCTCTTAATTTATTAATATCCTTTTGAATTTCCCAGCCAAAAGTTCCCTTTATACAGTGTTCAATTGGTAAATTCTTACCTTCTAAAGTATTAAGATAATCTTCATCATGGGTATCTCTAGTAAAAAATACTTTTCCTTTAAAATTTTTAATTTTTTCTATTACTTTTGGTACAATTGCCTTAGCTTCTTTCGTTCCTAATGATCCATCTATAAAATCATTTTGCATGTCTACTACTATTAATATATTATTCATCTTTTCCTCCTTGTATCTTAATACTAATTATTTCTATAACCATTAAATATTTTCCTTATTCTATATGCCTATAACAATTATATCAAATAGCTGTTTAAATAAAAAAGACTAGAAATTTCTAGTCTTAAAAAGAATATTTTAAAATATTTTTATATAATCCAAAAGAAGATACTAGTAGTAAAAATAAAACAACTATATTAATATACAGGGCAAAATTTTCAAAAATCATATTGAAAGCTATAATTAACATTGGTCCTACTATTCCAAGTAAAATTACAATAAATGTATTAACACTCTGCTTTACTAACTTTACTTCACTTTCCCAATTAAAGTTCAAAAACTTCAAATTGATTTTTAAGCCAAGTACGGCTATGAAAATCGTAAAACTTAATACTAGAAATATGGCTATTAGTTTTTGCTCTATTTTAAAGCCACTTTTTATTACCGATAATGTATATATAAGAACTGCTGGACTTATAATAGTTAGATTCAATAGAATTTTACTATTGTATAGGCTCCTATTAGCTATTGGACTACTTTTAATAAACCAAATTTTTTTTCCTTCAAAGGATAATGAAACAGCTGTTGTACATGACAAGGAAATTATCATACAGGCAATATAGGGATACATATTTCCAATATTATTTAACTGAGTATTTCCTATTAAAGACTCTATACTTTCAAAGCCAAATAACAATATTGCTACAGAAATTATTATTAACATAATTGGACCTATAATTGTATTTAAGGCGTATACTCTTGAATTAAAATAGGTTTTTAACTCTTTAAAATATAAGGCTTTTAAAATTGATTTTTGAGAAAATACCTTTGTATCTATATGTCCGCTATTAGTTTTTTTCCTTCCCTTGTTAATATTAACTTTTACAAATATAGAGTCAATATAAAGTATTGTAATTAAATAAATTATTATTGATAAGGATATTATTATAAACAAGTAAAGGATATTATTATTTCTAAAAATCTTAAAAATCCATTTTAAGGGAAAAATATAGTAGATAATTGAATTTAAAAATTCCCTCATAAACAAAGTAACACCGGATATTGAAAATTCTACATCCATATATTTTAATGGCAAATAAGTAGAAAAAACAAGAATAACTACTACTAATAACAAGGTCAAGCCATTGTATAAATAATTGTTGTTTCTAAATTCCGATAATAATTTACTAAATACAGAACTTAGTATTAATCCTAAACTTATGGAAACTACTGGAATAAATAGAGTCAATAATATCCAACTAACAATTGCCAATATAGAAACTTTTACAAATATCAAATACACAACTGCAAAGGGTATTGTTATTAAAAGATTAATTAATAAATTATAAAAATATATTATTATAAATCTACTTTGTACTAACCAAGAGATTTTAAGTGGAAAGGTCATAAAAATATCCCTATTTCTAAAGCTATAAATTTGGTCTCTAGCCTTTGAAAATGTAGCTATAAATGAAATAATAAATATTAACAAAAAAATTAATACCGGAATATAATCCCCTAAACCTAACTCTATTAGTAAAAATGCCTGTCCAAAAATATATGAAAATAAAAATATAGTTAAAATTACAAAGGTAAAAAACATTCCCTTATTATTTTTAATATATTGTTTAATATTTTTTATACTAAATTGAGATTTAAGAGTATATTTTACTAAAATACCAATATTACTTAACATAATAGTTCTCCAGATATATTTCCTCTAATGTCCTATTGCCAATTATGGACTTTGTTTCACCTTCAGCTATTATTTCCCCATTTTTTATAATTAAAATATTAGTACATAAATTTTCTGCCACTTCTAACACATGAGTTGAAAACAATACTGCTCCACCTTTGTTACATATTTCCTTCATAATATTTTTCAATTCAAAAGAAGCATTTGGGTCTAAACCTACAAATGGCTCATCGAGAATCAAGAGTTTAGGCTTATGTATAAAGGCAGAAATTAAGACAATCTTTTGTTTCATTCCCCTGGAATAAGTTGAAATATTGTCCTGTAAAGCATTTATCATTTCAAATTTTTCACTGTATTCCCTTATACTTTTTTCCCTATCTTCTCTTGAAATATTAAAAATATCAGCTACCATATTTAAATATTCCAGTCCTGTTAAATTTTCATAAATATCTGGATTATCTGGAACATAAGCAATTACTTTTTTACAGGCAATAGGATTTTCTATAAAGGACCTACCGTCAATAAAAATATCTCCACTATCAAAATCATGAATGCCAACAATACATTTTATTGTAGTTGTTTTCCCTGCCCCATTATGACCAATAAACCCAACAATTTCTCCTGCATTTATTTTCATATTTAAAGCTTTTATTATTTCTTTTCCCTTTTCATAGGATTTAGTCAAATTCTTTATTTCTAAAATATTTTTCATAATAACTCCCGTTTTTATTTTCTATTAAAATTATATTATAAATACATTTTAATAGATATGGACTATTTGTATACAATTTTGCTACTAATCTACTTTTGCGATAC
>NZ_JBASWB010000006.1:0-7165 GCF_049276255.1 Miniphocaeibacter sp. | reverse complement strand
GAAATTAATGAAAAATAAAATGGATATTTCAAACTTAGATACGGAAAAAAGAAACAAGAATTCAGAAAATTTAGATACTTTAAATAGTTTAGAAATAGTTTCTTTAATGAATAAAGAAGATGAAAATATACCAAAAGCAATTGCTAAGGTATTACCAACAATTGCTAAGCTTGTAGATGCAGTTATTGAAACTTTCAATAAGGGAGGACGTTTAATTTATATTGGAGCAGGAACAAGTGGAAGGTTAGGTATTTTAGATGCTTCAGAATGTGTGCCAACTTTTGGAGTAAGTAAGGAAATGGTAGTTGGTTTAATAGCAGGTGGGAGAAAGGCTATTGTAGATGCGGTAGAAGGTGCAGAAGATAACAGGGAAATGGGAATTAAAGATCTTAAAGACATTGATTTTTCTAAAAAAGATATTTTAGTTGGACTTTCTGCAAGTGGAAGAACTCCCTATGTTGTGTCTGCATTAGAATACGCAAAGGGAATTGGTGCTGTTACAGGATCTATTTCATGTAATAGTAATTCTGAAATGGCTTCTATTGCTGATTATGGAATAGATATTTCGCCGGGTCCTGAAATACTTTCAGGTTCAACTAGATTAAAATCAGGTACTGCTCAAAAAATGGTATTAAATATGATTTCAACAGCTTCCATGATAGGTATTGGAAAAGCTTATAAAAACTTAATGGTAGATGTACAGCCAACAAATGAAAAGTTAATTGAAAGATCTAAAAGAATAATAATGGAAGCTACAGATTCTAATTATGAACATGCAGAGGAGTTCTTTGAAAAATCTGGTAGAAATGTAAAAGTTGCGATAGTAATGATTCTTACTAATAGTAGTAAGGACGATGCTATAAAAAGATTAAAGGAAACAAATGGATTTATATCCAAAACTTTATAGGAGGTTGAAATGGCTAAAGTTTCTGAAAAAGATATTGCAAAGAAGATTTATGAGTACATTGGTGGGCCAGAAAATACAAAATCAGTAATGAATTGTATGACTAGGGTAAGGGTAGAATTAAAAGATAGTAGTAAGGCAGATATTGAAAAACTTAGAAAGATACCTGGGGTAATGGGTGTAGTAGATGGACCACAAATTCAAATTGTTACAGGTCCAGGTTTAAGTACTAAAGTAGCGAATGAAATGGGGAAAATATCGAATATAGAAGTAAAAATTGAAGGTGAGACTGATAAGGATAAGGCAGATCGCCTTGCGAGAGAGAAAAAAGAAGAAATTAAATCAAAACAGAAAAGGTCTTGGTTTAAAGATTTTACAAAACTAATTTCTAGTATTTTTGTTCCAATGATACCTGCTTTTGTTGGTGCTGGACTTATTGGAGGTATTGCATCTATATTTCAGAACCTTTTAGAAGCTGGTAATATTTCAGGAGATAACTGGATTATTGCAGTTTCTGTATTAAATACAATTAAAAATGGTGTTTTTGGTTATTTAAATATTTACGTAGGAATTAACTCTGCTAAAGTATTTGGAGCTTCTGATACATTAGGAGGAGTTATTGGAGGAGTAGTATATTTAACAGGAATAAATCCAGATGTCCCTTTAATAAATATTTTTACAGGAAATCCATTATTAGCTAATCAAGGTGGAATTATAGGAGTTATTGTAGCAGTTGCAATACTTGCATTTATAGAAAAAAGATTACACAAAATTGTTCCAAATTCATTGGATATTATATTGGTTCCAGCTCTATCTTTACTAAGTACAGGTTTAATTACGATGTTTTTAATTATGCCTATAGCTGGTTGGGTTTCAGAAGGATTAGTAGGTGGAATTAACTGGGTACTTACAAGAGGTGGAGTATTCTCAGGTTTTGTTTTAGGTGGACTATTTTTACCATTGGTAATATTTGGTTTACATCAAATATTAACACCTATTCATATTGAAATGATTAGTTCTCAAGGAGCTACTTATTTGTTACCTATTCTAGCTATGGCAGGAGCAGGACAAGTTGGGGCTGCAATAGCGGTTTTAGTAAAATGTAGAAAAAACAAGCCATTAGTAAATATTACTAAGGGTGCTTTACCAGTTGGAGTTTTAGGAATTGGAGAACCGTTGATTTATGCTGTTACTTTGCCTATGGGTAGAGCATTTATTACAGCCTGTATTGGTGGAGGAATAGGTGGTGCAGTTATTGGTGCATTAGGAGGAGTAGGAGCAACAGCAGTTGGTCCTAGTGGAGTTGCATTAATACCACTAATATATGATTTAGCTAATAAATGGTATATATATGTTTTAGGACTACTAGCAGGTTATGTTGGGGGTTTTATTGCAACATATTTATTTGGAATAGATAGGAAATTTACAGAATATGTTCCGGAAGATGAAGAAGGAACAGTAAGTGAATTTAAATTTGAATAATTATTACAGATAAAAGTTTTTTAATAATTAAACCAAAAAGTTGAACAAAGTTCAACTTTTTGGTTTTTTCTAATTAATTTTATTTAATATAATTTTTTACTGTAGTTGGAATAATATCTTTTTTTATAAGAAGAATAGGAGCTTCTAATTTGCTGGCGTAGTTTGCTCCAACAATAGCATCTGGGAAAGTTTCACCACTTGCAAATATATATTTGTTAGGATCTTTATAAATAGATTCTGCAACTTTAACAGATGTTTCATACCTGTCTTCTCCAGCAATTCTAATTACCGATACATTATGTTTTAAAGAATTTTCAATGGTTTTAGATACTGACTTTTCTCCTCCTCCAATTACTATATTCTTTGTTTTCCAAATTTTCAAGGCTTCTCTTGTATCAGCATTAAGTTCTTTAGGACTTGTTAATAGGATGGGGATATTTTCTTTTGATGCTAAACTTGTCATAGAAATTGCATCGGGGAAATTAGTTCCGTCAACAAGTATAGCTTTGTTTTTATTACCTGATTTTTCTATTATTCTATCTCCAACAAGTTTTGCAGTTTCGTATCTATCTGCTCCATTAATTCTAGAGATATGGAATTTAGATAGTTGAGTTTCAATGTTTTTAGAAATTGTATTTGTTCCACCAATAATTATAATTTCCCTTGGATTTAATCTTTCTATTTCCTTAAGTACTTCAGTATCTAATTTGTTTTTTTCTGTTAATAAAATAGGGGATTCTAGAACTTTTGCCAAAACCTTAGATGTTAATTGGTCAGTATATTTTTCTCCACTAGATAATATTATTTTTTCACTAGAAGTATAGGAATTACTTATTTTACTTGCAGTTTCATATCTATTTTTGCCATATATTCTTGATAAATTAAAGTCCTTTAAATATTCTTCAATATTTTTTGAAATAGTGTTATAACCACCAATTAATACAAGTTCTTTTTTAGTATTAGTTATTGGAATAGTTGGTTTTTCAATAGAGGGTAAATTTGGAACACTGTTTGTTTTTATAATTCTATAAGAATCATATAGATTTACTTCTTCAGTGTTTTTTGCGTCATAGGTATATGCATTATATATTAGTTGGTCTCCTGTAATTTCAAATGTTCCAAACATCTGTAAATATGGTTGACTATATTTTGCTAATTGAATATTAAATTGTTTTATAAAATCTTCATTAGGTTTATAGAATTTATTTCCACTTGAATTAATTGATATATATAGTTGAGATTTAGGGTCAACAACAGTTTCATAACCATTAATAATTTGACTTTGTGTATTGGAAAGCTCTAAACCGTTAAGATGTTTCGATCTTGAATAAGTATGATCATGTCCTTGAAGAATAATATCTACTTTAAGTTCATTAAATAATGGTTGTAAATCTGCTCTCATTCCCACTACATCAGAATCATCTATGTGGTTTGAAGCCGTTTGTGTTCCCTTATGCATTGTGACTATTATCCATTTATATCCATTATTTCTAGCATTTTCTATGTCTTTTATCATCCAATTCTTTTGCTCTGCACTAATGCTTTTGGTATTATCATCATTTATGACTATATCATTTGTATTTAACATTGTGAAATGGGCAGGTCCATAGTTAAATGAATAATAAGTTCCATTTTTTGTGTTTTGCTTAGGATAATTAAAGTTAAAATGATTATTGTAAGTGTTATTCTGTGCATCGTGGTTTCCAGGAACAGACATAAAAGTATTGTTCATAAAAAAATCTTTAGCTTCTTCAAAAAACCAATGCCATTCTTCTGGTTTTGAAGAGGTATTAACTAAATCACCACCATGAATAAAAAAATCTGAATCTGGAAAGTATTCTGAAGCTTTTTGGAAAGTCTTAGCGGATATTTTATACTCATCTTGATTTTTACCCTGAGAATCATCTACGAATATAAACTTTAAGGCTTTATTGTTAATGGTTTCAGTTTTAAAGCTTCCAATCGCACTCCAAATATTTTTTGAAGCATCTCCAACTCTATAGTAATATTTGCTGCCAGGAGCTAAATTTGAAAGGGTTACTTTATGAGAAAAACCTCCAATTATTGAAACTTCATTTGATATTCCTGTTGCCTTTAAAGAATGTTTAAAATTAGTAGGAACAGTATTGGATTTTATATATTCAATATCGGATTTGCAATTAGCTTTTGTATGCCAGGTAATTCCCTTACTGGTTTTTTCATCTCCATTAAATACTACTGAAACCTTTGTTGGTAAAAAGTCTTCAACAACTTCTTCATTAACTTTATTATCTAGTGTATTTATAGTGACTTCATCATTAGCTAAAACTGTAATAGGACTAATGATTAATAAAGTTTGAAGTAAAAGACAAATAAAAAAATTTAAAATTCTCTTTTTATACATGAAATCCTCCAAAATAATTTATTTGATCAGTATATTATATGATCTATGTAGAACTTTAATATATAGATATGAAAAGAATTTTAAGAAAAAGTAAAATATTTGTAAATTTTATGTGGGAATTTATTAATAAAAAAAGTACACCATATAGATATGATGTACTTAGGAATATATTAAATTATATTATTTAAAAAATTTATTAATTTAGGCTAATAGAGGTGTTTAATCCTTCTTTTTACTAAAAATAGATATTTTTGGTGTTAGTAAATCTATATTATCAGTTGCAGATTTAATTAATAATGAAAAGATTTCAGAAATCATCTTTTTAGTTTCATCATCTAAATATTTGTATGATGAAAATACAATCTTAGCAGCTTTAAGCCAACTAGTATTTAAAACGTCAATACTGGTTTTATTGTTAATTTCAAATATTTCAAATATTTCAAATATTGCATCAAAAAATTGACTTCTTTCTTCTTCATCAACATTAGCTAGCCAATCCCTAATGGTACTGTCTATAAATACACTATCGGAAGTAACCTTATTTAAATAGACAAAGTCATTTCGCATTACTTCCCATGTATAAATATCATGTTGGGTTAATCCATCTTCATAACTATGGATTACACTATAATCCTCTTTATGCTCTAATAGAATTCCCACAATAGATGATTGAGGTAAAAAAGTATGAATTTTACTTAAAATATTTTTATGACTATATTCTTTTATTAAGGTGGAATTTAATCCTGGACCGTCGAAATTATATACTTTTTCTATTTTCTTTTGAGTTTTTTCTGAAACAAAAGATGATGAATAAATTGCTAAATTACCACCTTTAGAATGGCCTGCAACCCTAACTGGTAGATTAAAATAAGAGGCTATTTTCTCCAAATAATTTTTTGACTCTATTTGAGCAGGAACTACATCCATAAAACTCATATTAAAATCTTCTTTCCAACCTGTTAAGGTACTGTCAGTTCCTCTAAAGGAAACAAAAATATTATTATCTAAAGTGTCTATAGTAATTGCTGAAAATTGTTTTTCGGATTTTTCATCAATATCATTGACATAGGCACATAATTTCATATTTCTAAATCTTTCATTTTTCGCTAATTCTTTAAATAGAGGATAGTCATTTTCAAGTATTAATTTATCTTTAAAATTTTTATCCTTTTTGAAAATTTTATAGGCTTCCTTTATTGTAATTGATTCATTAGATTCTCTTGGAACAATATTATCAAATGGTAAATAAGAAAATCTTGCTAGAATTAAAGCATCAATATTATTAAATTTTGAAATATCTACACTAAGATCACCACGCCAGTTTAGGTAGTCAAATATTGTATTCATAATTCCTCCCGACCATATATTCTATTCATCTTTTTCATTATCTTTACTTACTTTGTTTACCATAAAAAACATAAAACCTATAATTAAAATTGTAACACTTATATTTAATATGTTTAAAGGTAGACTTCTATTACGTTTAGCATCATTTTTTATAGTAATTTCATTATCTTTCTTGGAAATGGAAAAATTATTGTTATAAATCTGATTTGCTACTGCTACCTTATACTCATCTATTTCTTTAAGTTGGTAGGTGTAGGAATTTAATACTGACCTGTTGAAAAACAAACTTTTATTATAGCTAAAGACAGCATAGCTATTGTCTATTTGGTAAATATAAATCGATGTATAATTAAAGTCTTCATTGGATAACAAGTCCATTTTTTTTGCAGTTGGCATACTCTGATATAGTAAATCCTCATTATAATCCAATATATTATCATTTGGAATAGTATAAAATTTTTTTCCGTCTAGGATAAAAAGAGATAGTACTATTACTAATAAAACAATTAAAATATCTGTAATATAAGTACGTTTTTTTGCTTTCATTTAATCAATTCCTTATTTAGATATATATATAATTATATACTATTTTTACTCTATATTTAAATTGTAGTTGTATTATTATAGATTTCATTTTTTATGATATAATTTCTTTAAGAAATTGAAGGAGATATTATGCTAAATATTCTTATAATAATTTTTTTACTAATATGTTTAATTGAGATTGTTAAGTTAGTTAGAAAGAAAACTGTAAATTCACCTTTAACAAAAATAATACCTGAAAATATTTTTTACTATTTCTATTTGGCTACTTTAATAATTATTGAAATTGTTTTAATTGTAGTATTGATTTTGAATTTAATAAAATAAAAAATGTTAGTTGAAAAAGCATTTGGAGATTATATATTCCAAATGCTTTTTTGTATCGCAAAAGTAGATTAGTAGCAAAATTGTATACAAATAGTCCATATCTATTAAAATGTATTTATAATATAATTTTAATAGAAAATAAAAACGGGAGTTATTATGAAAAATATTTTAGAAATAAA